>NZ_VAJL01000001.1:2682500-2982500 GCF_006175945.1 Chryseobacterium mulctrae
AACAACGGGTAAATTTACGCTCAAAGTACTGTTTCCTGAAAGTTGTGAAAACAGATGAGAAGAGATGGTAAAACAGATCAAGAAAACTAATTTGAAGTAACTCATTTTTGTTTTTTGTTTTGGTTATAACTTACTTTAATGGTTTCCTGCTGATATTTTATTTCGGATGACTGCTTGATGATATTAATCGTTATATTTTTTGTTTCGGCAGATTGTAGATTAAATTCAAAATGATCAATTGGTATTTTATATCTTTTGTCTAAACCGTTTCTGTAAACTTTCACCTTCCAATCTCCGGGACGCAGATAAGTGAAATCAAAAGAGTCTCCCAATAGAGCTATTTTTCTAAATGTCTGGCTACCGTTACTCACTTCAACAATTACATTTTCGTTTTTCTTTTTTTTGGTTGAAAGCTGGGCGAAGCTCAATGTATTTTCATGTTCCTTATAATCAATTTTTCCCTGAATCTTTGCTGCACTTGTCAATGCGAAGTTGAAAATATTTTCTTTATCAATTAAAACTAAAGAGGCAGGAACATTTTGATCGGAAATATCATTGATGTCTGTTGTTGATCTGTCAATTTCCAAAACATAATCACCTGGAGAAACATTTCTGAATAGATAATTTCCATTTTTGTCTGTTATCGAAAGATGATTTCCCATAATCAGTCGAATTCCGTCAACCTTTTTTACGCCTAAATTTTTTATGTTTCCGGATAAAGTTGTGTATTCTGCAATTTTCTGAGTCGGAATATTCATTTTTAAAGTATAACGCAGCGAAAAAATAAAATCTTTATTCCCCAATTCTCCACGCTGTAAATTATATCTCGCTGAAACGCCAATCTCATGTTTAGAAAAAATTTGCTGCTGAAAAAGGAGTTCAAAAAGATTTCTGTCAGTATAATAATCTTCAGGCATATAATTGTTCTGATAAAAAAGACTGAACTGTGTTTTATCTGAAAACCGGTTTAAAATTCTTGCTCCAAAATAAAATTGCTGTTGATTCTGTAATTGATAACGGGAAGTAAGTGCATAACTTCCATAGATATTAAATGAAGTTTTAAATTTATCGAAGCTTATGTTTGCAGTATAAAAACTTGAATTTCCCGAAACTCCGGTCAGATAATTTTCTGTTTTTCCCAATTGTCCTTCAACATTCACCTGAAAAATTCCGATTTGCTGGTTAACAGAAAGTTTAAAAAAACGGTCGTTATAATCAAATTCTTTGGGCATTAATCGGTCTTCATATCTTTGGGTGCCTCCGTAAAATATTATATTTCCGTTTTTAGTATATTTATATTGAATTCCATACTGCAAATATTTGCGATAAGGAGCCGCAAGAAATAAAGTGTCACGCTGAAAGTTTTTAGCATCCTGTACATAATTTGCTATAAAATGAATTTGTTTTGATAATTGATACTGAAGATTAATATTGATATTACTGGTGTTATTAAAATATCCTGCATATTCCGGGCTCGCTCTCATATACATTACATTTCCTTTTACTCTTTCATAATTAACAATAGTTTGAATCATAAAAGCAGTGCCGTCTGTTTTTGTTGTTTTGCTGTACGATGTTTCTCCTGAAATTTCAAGATTTTTATTTATATTAAATTTTCCTGTGACATAAGGCAAATGCGCATCTGAATCTAATCTCATATTCGAAAAGGTTATATCTGTACTTTCTGTTCTCGGAACTTTATATAAATATCCTGCTGTAATTTCAGATTGTTTCCCAATTTTTAATTTTGAATACATATTAAATTCATCTTTAATATCTCTGAAAAATCGTGGATGATTATAAAACCCACCAAAGCTTATTTTTTTTAGGTCGAAACGGATTTCTGTACCTCGACCATATCTTGCATATTCAGTTAAAAAAGAGGCAAAATAATTTTTGTCGCCCAAATGAACCCAGAAATTTTCTCGTTTATAATTCACAAAATATTCTTCATATTGGGTGAAAGAATTAAATTCTACTGGATTTTTGGTGACTGCATGAAATTCTAAAAGATTTTTATTTTCGTCATCTAAACTTCCTTTTCCATACAATTCGCCCTGGAAACCCTTATCATAGCGCCCCCGATTTTGCATGCCAATCATAGAAACAGAAGCCGAAACCGGAAATCTGTGGAAAATATCCTCCTCAACGGGTTTTACAGAAATGATTTTTACACTTGAATAGGCCGTTTGATTTTCCTGAGGATTATCTTTTGAAAAAACTGAAAGGTTTAAATTCTGATATTCATTTTTCCCTAAATCTGATGGAGTTCTTTTACTTACTGTAATTTTTTTACTTTCGCTGGGAGCCAAAATTAAAGTTGCGCCCAGATCAATGATGGCATTTTTGCTTTCTAAAATTAAATTTTCAGAAACGTTTCCATAATTTTTTAATAAAAAAGTAGATTGTATAGTCTCTCCTGCTTTCACAAATTCCGAGGAATCTAAAAGAGTAAGAGAAAGTTTTCTGTTTCCTGAAACTAATAATTCAGCCGTTTCAATAATATTTTCGCCTGTTGTAATTTCAGTTCCTTGCAGTAAAACAGAATATTTTCCTTGCGGAGTTTCTGTTGCGACTTGTAAAGGCACAATATAAGTTTTAATTTCATTCGGTGAGATGGTTATTTCTCCGTTTTTTAAAATAGGAATAATGAAATTGTTAGAAGTTTCTGCTTTTAGATTGTAAGTTTTTGCTAAGGAATTTTTATTTTCTATGGTGAAGGAAATAGAAGTAGTTGTCCCCGGTTTCAAACTATCTTTTTTTTGAGAAAAAATAAATGCTGGGAATAATAGAGTAAAATAAATTATCCATTTTTTAATCATTCTTTACTTCTAGTTCTACATTTAGGGCGAATGCATTTTCTTCTTCGTCTGTGGCAATCAGTACAGCATTGTATTTTTCGGGAGGCATCTTGCTGATATCAATATGGAAATATTTTGAAGTTTGGGGTAATAATCCCGATGCCTGGCTTGAGAAGTTTCCGAGTTTTTCTCCTGTCTTTTTGTTGTAAATTTCGATATTGGCGGTTGGTTTACAATAAAGATTTCCTTTGTTGGCAATAGCAACTTTTAAGATTTGTTTTCCTTCTTTTTTTTCAATTTTCACATCCTCAAATTTCAAATCGGGTTTTGCTTTTTCTGAATCAAAATCTGTAATTATCTGAATTGCATAGCGGATAATTGAGGTAATATTTACACCTTGCTTACTATCATTTGGCTTTATTTCTTCTACAGGTTCTACCATAATTACGCTCCAATAACTTCCTGGCTCAGAAATATTGTTGGGAACGGTTATTTCATAGTAAACTTCTGTTTTTTGTTTGGCTTTAAGAGTAACAAGATTGGTATTCATTGTAATCCAATCTGTATTGGTTTTACTGTTGGTATGAGGAGTGGAATAATTGATAGTACCGTCAGATTTATAACTGTAATCGTGAAGAAACAGCTTTACACTTTGTAGTTGATTGCCGGTATTTTCTATTTCTATTTTTCCTTTGTAAACTTTTCCATTTTCTACCTGATATGTGTGTGAAAGACCATTGATAACAACAATTCCTGCTTTCATAAAACAGAATTGTAGAAAGAAAATTAGCAATAGGAGAATGCGCTTTATCATATTTATGTAAAGTTTGGTGTATAAAACATTAATGAAATAAGACCAAGAAGAAAAAGAAAAATCGATTTCTTCTTGCCTTTAAAAGATGAAGTCGAACAGATTAATTATCCGAAATAGTGTAAGTAACTGTAGCTGTCGTATTTGCCATTGCCTGTAATTCTGAATAAACTGCAACACCACCAGGACCACTTCCTGCAGCCAGAGCATAAGTCAGATTATGACCGTTATTGACTCCGTTACCTGTATATGCACTTCCAATTCCTGAAATAATGGTTTGATCTGTTGCACTCAATGTCAACTGAGCAGCTGGGTCTCCTACCAATCCTCCTCCAAAACCTGTAGCTGCGGCGGCAGTTACGTGGATATCAATTCCAGGAATAAGAGCATTTACACTTACAGATACAGTACGGGTTGGATCTGCAACCGATTTAATGGAAGAATAATTTAACCAAAGTGTACTGTTTGCCGTGCTTGGAGTTATTGGATTCCCTGCTTCTATAGGTGCAGTGAAGCCCAAAATAATATTTTTGGTGGCAGCAGGCTCTATATCAACTAGTGCAACTTCAGGAACAGAAATAGTTATGGTGTGAGTGTCTTTGTTTATGTCCTGTGCCTGAAGATTTGAGGAAAGGGTAAATGTAGCTAAAGACATAGCTAAAGTAATTGTTGTTTTTTTCATGGTATTAGTTTTTTGCATTGTGAAGTTAATAAAAATCATTATAATATGATATACTTAATGATATAATTTTATTGTTAAATATTCGTTTATGATATTTTAATATTCGTTAAAATATCATTTTGCATAATTATTAATAAAGAGCATACGAATTTATGACCAGAATCAACAAAAAAATCTTACACAGAAACGTATAAGATTTTTTGTTTTCTTAATTAATCTTAGATTAATTAAGATTTGTAATAGGTTTCGCAGATTCTATTCTTCCAGCAAAATGCCAACTATTATTGTTAGATTTTATTTTAATATCGTACCACCCTCTTGTTTTATCTAAATTTATATTTATTTTTTCTTCAGAAACATGAAGTGAGATGTTTTTTTTGTTTTCATCATACTGATTGTCTAAACTAATATGTAGAGTATTTGTGGATATATTTGTCAATGTGATATCTACTTCATTTTTATAGAGATTGCAAAATAAAGTTACTTCAAGCTCGGGATTTTTTGTGCCTTTAAATTTTCTTACAAAACCGTTTGGTCCTATTACCTCATAGCTGTATGACTCTATATCTACCAAATGCGAAATCTCATCATTTGAATTAAGCTCATAGGAGGAATAATAATTTTTTGTATTAAATTTATTTTTATCATAAATAATTAAAGGCACCGAAGTATCTTTAAGATTGGTCATTACAATCTTATTTTGTTTGAGATTGACATCGTAATTGTACTGTAGTAGAGTAAGTGGTTTCATGTCTCTTTTTCCTGAATTTCAATAGTTTTTTACATTGAGTTTTTTCAGTATATATTTGAGATATGGTGTGTAGAATTAGTTTTTTTAAAAAAAATATTTCTGATACCAAATTTAGACGAACAGTATTACCTGTTTTTAAATTATTTATTAATATTGAAATATTATTTTGGTAAAAATAGTGTTAAAATTTAACATAATGATAATATGAATGTGAATTTTTTTATGAATTAAAGAAGATAATTAAAATTTCATTAAAATCTACTTAAGATTCCCCAGTGAATTTTTATATCATTAAACTTAAAAGGATTCCCAAATTCGTTACCATTAGAAAGCTGGAAACTCATCAAACCTATTGGAATAAAGAAATTAAAACCAAGACCAACACTATACAATTTAGGCTTTACATTGAGAGATTTGTTATTAAGTTGTCCGTATTGTCCGAAGACATCAAAAAATGCCTGATTTCCGATGAGATACCGATATTCTAATCCTCCATAATAATAAAAATCTGCGGCGAGAGAGTTTTCATTAAAACCCCTGAGAGAATTCCAGCCACCAAAACGGTACAATTCGTTGGCTGAGAAATCGATTTTAGAATCCATCATCGCACCTTCCCCTTTGATGTTGAGAAAGTGATTTCCGTTGATATGATAATTATATTCGCCAAAAAAGTAAAACTGATTTTGGTTGGCTTTTATATTTTCACCCGTATAATTGGTTGCTAAGAAATCGTATCCTACATTTAATTTAGACTTGTAAAGGAAAAGATCAATATCGGTAGGTTCGGTCATGTCAAAGAAAATACCGATCCCTTTTTTGTTGTAATCTTTCCCCTGAATATAAAGACTGTCGAGAATTGCTGATGATTCAAAAGTTCCTCGAAGTCCGATTTTTTGTCGGCTGTTGAGATGATAATAAAACGCAGGTAACGCTTTTACATTGGCAAAAGTAGAATCTTGTCTGAAGATATTCACTTTCATATTCAAACCTACATTAGAGTTAAATAGATACGGAATATCAGTTTGCAGATCAAAAGTCTGGCCTTTGTCGGGGTTTCTCTGCCAATAAAGATTGACGGCTTCAAAACCATTAAACATGTTTTTAAAATTCACATTCAGAGTTCCGTTCAGCGTAAATTTATCGGTTTTATCATTTCCAAAACCGATAACTCCATCAAAAGTATTGGTTTTTTTCTTTTCCATAAACAAATAAATCTGTGTAGAGTCTTTTGTGAAAAGCGTTTGTGGTTGCCGTTCCAAAGTGATAAAAGGATGGCTTTGGAAATTTTTATTGATGGCAATCAGGTTTTTGTCGTCGTAAGTTTTTCCTTTAAATTCTTTCTCAAGATTTTTTATAAATCTTTTAGGAACTCGGGTATAACCTTTTGCTACAAAACCATCGATGGTTCTTTTATTATTTTTATTAATATCGAGTTCTACAACAGGAATACCTTTTTTCTGTCCTTTAAACTGAGACTTGATTCTGCTAAAAGCAAACCCGTCATCAATATATTTTTTGTTGATATTTTTTTTAACTGAATCTAAATTCTTAGTGAAAAATTCTTTTTCAAGTTTGAAACGGTCAACAATAGAATCTGATAAATTAACGTAGGTCTGGTTGAAATTTTTGCCTTTGTCGTAGAAAATTTCTGTGCTGTCACCTTTTATTTTTACATCTTTTAGCTCGGTGAAAAAGTAATTGTTTTGAGCTAAAGAATCGAGAAATTTTACTGCAGAAAGTGAATCTTTTACTTTTTTCTTAACCTTCGTCTCGGTGTCAATTAAAAAATAATGCTTCTTTTGCGCTTGTACAAAAACGCAAAACAGAATAAAAAATATGTTTAAAAATAATTTCAATTCAATTTATTTAAACCATTAAGGTTTATTAAGTTGTTAAGAATATTAAGACAAGCTTCGCTGTAAGCTTAAAAATCAGAATGATGATCTTAATTAAACTTAACTTCTTAAGTCTTCTTAATGGTTCAAATCTTTTTTATAATAAATTTCCTTTAATAACTGAATCTAAGCCAGTTTATTGTATTTCTTCATCAAATGCTCATAAGTTCCCTGTGGAAGAATCCATTTTAAAGGAACTCCGATTTTCTGCCCGAATTTACCAAAATAATAATGAGCTTTCCACTTATTTTTATTTAAAAGCTGATCGATATATTCTGCAACTTCCAAAGGTTCGGTTCCGTCGCCAACATGAGAATTCATCAAAGCGTACACTTTATCGAATACATTTTTATAAGGTTCAGAAACTTTTGTTTTTACACGGTTTTCTGCAATATTGGTTTTAATATCACCCAAATGAAGCGAGCAAACATCAATATTCCAAGGATAAACTTCGTATCTCATTGCTTCGGTAACTTTGTCTAGAGCAGATTTTGAGGCAGAATAAAATCCGCGGAAAGGCAGTCCCATCTCACTTCCTATACTGGAAACATTGATGATTTTTCCGAATTTATTTTCCCTCATTTTTGGCATTACAGCGGTCATCATCTGAACTGAACCGACAAGATTCAGATTAAATAATTTTAAAATATCTTCTTTTGTAGAATCTTCCACAGAACCTACCATTCCCATTCCTGCATTGTTAATTAAAACATCAATTCTGGTTTCTGTTTTTAAAACTTCAGCAATGGCGTTCTGAACAGCGTCGTTATCAGTAATATCAGTCGGAATTGATTTAAAATACTGACTTTCGGTATGTTTTCTGCTTAAACCATAAACGTGATGACCTTTTTTTCCGAAATATTCTGCTAATACGAAACCAATTCCTGAGGAAGTTCCTGTAATGATAATTGTTTTTGACATTATTTAATAAGTAAAATATTGATTTGAATTTGGGACTTTAAATGAATTTTTTCCCGGTTCAAAATTATTCATTTTTACAGGTGTTTTCAACTTATAATTAAATTCTTTATAGTAATCTTTTTCTACAGGTTCTTTGCTGTCTTCAAAACATGGATAATATTTTTTTTCTTTGATTGCTTTACCTGTAGAGAAATTAATTTCATCTGAGAAATTGAATTCGCAGGTGTCATCAAATTCGTTTACAGAACCAATTAAATAGAAATCATTATTCTGAAATCTGAAGGTATGTTTAAAAGTTAATGTATGTCTAGAATTTGTATTATAGGATTGCAAAATGACTATTGCTCCATTTTTTATGTTGATTTCAGGTAAAGTATTATATTCTGGTGAAAAACCTGTTTTTGATCCTAATATTGCAGTTGAATTTTTCTTCCAGATTTTCAGTTGTCCGTTATTGTTTTTTAGAATAAAAATTTCTCTTTGAAAACCTCTGTTAAAATCTTCATTATTTATTTTATCTGAATTAAAAACAATTACTGTTTCATCTTTTCCATCTTTATCCAGATCTCCTTTTGTTTCTACAATTTTAGTATAACCTTTTGGGATTACAAAATTTTTCAATTCCTGCGAGCTAAAAATTGTAAAGAGTAGAAAGATAAAAAAAGAACAGATTTTTTTCATTAATCATTAAAAGTTTAAACCAATATCTTCTTTCTGAATCATTCCGGTTTCTTCCAAATTACAGATGCAGCCTTTTACTGTCTTATAATTTCCATTGATGCGTATTTCTTTTCCTTTGCTGTCTGTAATAATAATTCCGGCAGAATAATCTTCACCTTCCGCATGATACGTTCTGAATAACAAATATTCATATCCGTTATTTTTAAATGATAAATTATCGACCTCCATTCCTGCATTTTGTATTCCGCCACCTCGCCAATAAGAATTGTAGTGAAATTTTTTCCAGCTTTCTTTGGTTCTGTCGGCAGGAAATTCCATTTCAACTTTGGCCTTAGTTCCGAAGCGATATTGAATGTATTTATTGGTTTTATCTTTTACCAAAGACATTTTCTTGCCATTTTTGGTTTCAAATGAATAAATAACTTCTTCATTAGGTAAAAGATATTGAGCCCAAAATGTCAGAGGAATTAAGAAATACAATATAGTGAGTAGCTTTTTCATTTAATTTTTTTAAATAAAATTTTTTAATTCTGAAAGGAATAATGATTGTCCAGATTAATAAATTATTGAATAGACATAATGGTGAAAATATTATAAGATCAAAGAGTTTAGTCAAAGGTGAAAAGAAATTTTCAAAACCATGTAAAACGACATCATAATGGTTAAAAGGATTATCATACCAAGATAAATCTTTTCTTTCATTAATTGTTATCTCCCAAAATAGTATATTAAAAACTAAAAGTACAATTGTTGTGAAATAATTTTCATAATACAAACTAAGAATAAATATTGATAAAGTAAGAATGACCCGAAAGGTAAATCTTAGATTTACAACTTCGTATAATCGAATTGCATCAACAATATTCATCAAAATACAAAAAGCTAAAACCAACATGATAAATATTTTAGCAATTTTATTGATTTTGAAAAACTTTGTCGATTCAATATTCATTTGAAAGCTCAATTATTTTTCTAATAAAATTTTCAAATCTTCCCAAAACATCGGGTAAGATTTTTCCACCACATTCTCATCTTCAATATTCAATTCTTTAATCAGGCAAAACGGCGCAAAGCTCATTGCCATTCTGTGATCTTGATAGGTTTTAATAGAAATATTGTCTTCAGCTTCATTAAAGCTGATTAATTTGATGGTTAAATCTGTGATTTCAGTTTCTGTTCCCAGCTTTTTCAGTTCATTGTATAAAGCTAAAAGTCGGTCGGTTTCTTTTACTCTCAATGTTCCCAAACCTGAAATTTCAAAAGGGATTTTCAATGTTGCAGCGGTTACACAAAGAGTCTGAGCAATATCCGGACAATTATTCATATCTAAAACAATTTTTTCCGGGAATATGAAATCTTCAATCGGCTGAAGTGTTAATTTGTGCTCATCTTCCGTGAAAGTGGTTTTAATTCCAAAAAACTTTTCATAGATATTGGCAATCGCAGAATCGCCCTGAGTAGATTCTTTGTAAAAACTTTTCAGGTGAATAGTTTTTCTTCCTAAAGCTGCAAAAGAGTAGAAGTAAGAAGCCGAACTCCAATCACTTTCCACTTCATAATTGATGGTTGGTAGTTGATGGTTGATAGTTGATTCGACTTTAATGGTGTTTCCAACAAAGCTGTTTTTTATTCCGAATTTGGTTAAAATATCCAAAGTCATTTCAATATAAGATTTCGAAGTAACTTCACCAATTAAATTTATTTCCAAACCGTTTTCCAGTTTTCCGGCTATCAACAGAAGGGAAGTGATAAACTGGCTTGAAATATTTGCCGGAACGTCAACTTTTGTCTCTGTAATTTTTCTTCCATTGATTTTTAAAGGAGGAAAACCTTCATTTTCAAGATATTCGATTTCAACGCCGAGATTTTGTAAAGCAGTAACCAGATTTTTAATTGGTCTTTCTTTCATTCTTCCGGAACCGGTAAGAATGGTCGTTTTTCCTTCCTGGATAGAATAATAGGACGTTAAAAAACGCATCGCTGTTCCTGCATGATGAATGTCAACAATCTCGCTATTTTCTGAAAGTGCTTTTTTTAATAATTGCGTATCCTGAGAATTAGATAAATTCCCAATTTTTATGCTTTTAAACAAACTTTCTAAAATCAACAAACGATTCGAAATACTTTTCGAACCGCTGATTTGTATGGTTTTGTTTCCGTTTAATTTTGATTTTTCTAGCTTCATCTTCTTTAGTTGGAAGCTGGAAGTTGGAAGCTGGAAGTCTAATATCTCACTAAACTTCCGGCTTGCATCATCCATCTTCCTGCATTATTTTAATTTCTCATTATTCTGATGGCGGTCTTTGTCGCGATCAGTTTTTATTTTCATTTTTTTATCGAAAGCTTCTTGTAAATTGACTCCGGTTTGGTTGGCTAAACATAATGTGACGAACAAAACATCTGCTAATTCTTCACCCAAGTCTTTATTTTTATCACTTTCCTTTTCGCTTTGTTCACCATATCTTCTTGCGATAATTCTTGCCACTTCGCCAACTTCTTCGGCCAACATTGCCATGTTCGTCAATTCATTAAAGTATCTTACACCGATGGTTTTTATCCATTCGTCGACCTGTTGCTGCAGATTTGTAATTTCCATTTTTTTAAGAGCCAAGTTAAAAGTTTAAAGAATCAAGTTAATTTCATTCATCATTCATCATTCATCATTCATCATTCATCATTCATATTACTGATAAGCTCCTAATGTTGGACTGGTCGTTCTTGAAACATTTACAATATCTGTAGGAACCGAATTGGCAACCGTTACATCTCCTATATTTTTTGCGGGAGAATCTGCTTTTACCCTTAAATTCATTTTAGCAGCAAAATAATTCATAAATCTAGGATCCTGATTTTTGATACTTTGAGTAACGCTGGAACTCGTAAAATCAAATCCTGCTGCGCTTATTCCCGAATATTTGAGTAAACAGTTTTGAATAGTGAAATTGAAAAGCTGACCAGGAGTCTGTGCGAAACTTACGGCATTATCACGGTCGGAATAAACAATACTGTTTCTGATATTGATATGAAGAGAACCTTGTACGGTTTGTCCGTTTTCCTCTTTAAATTCATTAGTGGCATAAATCCCGTTGCGGGTAAATTGTCCTAAAACTTCAGAATAATTAGCAATGGTAGAATGTACAAAATCATAAACTCCACCTTTAAATATTCCAACGCAAGATTCGCCACAATTATTCATCACCAGATTTTTTGCATTGATATTCGATCTTACCGAATAAATACCATATTCCTGAAATGTATGAATGAAGGAGTTGCTTATTGTTGCATTGGTTTCAGTCATTTCCAAACCTCTTGTTCCACCGAAAAGTCTGGTATGATTCATATTTAAAACAGAAGCAGCTTCCATTTTTATAGAATTCCAGTTTCTTGGGATGGTATCGTAATACGTATCATTTCTGTCACCACGAATAATTACCTGGTTATCTGCAGTTCCGTTGATATTCAACGTTGCACCGGGTGAAATTTTCATTCCGCTGTTTTTATGGAAATATATTTTTGTTCCCGCCTGTACATTTAAATGAACTCCGGTATCAACTTTCAGATCTCCATAAATAATTTTAGCTTTATTATTAGACCATGTTACATCAGAAGTAATTACATTCGGATTAGTAGGCGTTTTAATATAAAATTCAGCATCCTGAACAACAGAAAATAAAGTGACATGCTGTTGCCCTGCTCCGGTTGTAAACAAAACTCTGTCTTCAGCAATCGCTTCAGGACCTGTCGCTTGAGGTGCAATTTCTACAAAAATATAAAGACTGTCTTTTTTTCTGAGAGGAACATTTTGGAAATCGTGTCCCGTTTTTCCGTCTACATTAATTTTATATAATGATGCAGCACCTTTTTCAAGATTGATTCTTGGGATCATTACATCTTTATCTTCATTGTTAAATACTTTTACCACATAGGTTTCTGAGCGTACCTGATGATAAACGGTATCACAAAATACGGTGTCTCTTGAAAATCTCAGTTCCTGAGATGGAGCATCAAAAGTGATCTCATCCTTATTACAAGAAACCGCCAGAAGTAATATCCAGAATGATAAAAAAAGTAATGATTTGAATTTCATAGGTAGAAATTTTTTTGTTCTATTTAAGTTCGTATGCTATCGCTTGTCATGATTGTTTTTTGTAATCAAATGCAGTGTAAGCGATTTCATAGAAATTAAAATTTATATAAGTTTCAAATTTAACGAAAATACTTTAATTTTCTTATCTTTTAAAAATTGTTGACAAGGTATTTGTATATTATAAAAATTATTGTATTTTTGCAACCTAAAATTTAGCAGAAGAAATACCATTACTATTTCGAAAGCAAAACTTTAATTTTTTAAAAAATTGTATTATGAAAAACGGAATTCACCCAGAAAATTATAGACTTGTTGTTTTCAAAGATATGAGTAACGACGAGGTATTTCTTTGTAAGTCAACTGCAGACACAAAAGACACAATCGAGTTTGAAGGAACTGAGTACCCATTGATCAAAATGGAAATCTCTTCTACTTCTCACCCTTTCTACACAGGAAAAACTAAATTAGTTGATACTGCAGGTAGAGTAGACAAGTTCATGAACAAATACAAAAAATTCGCTAAGTAATTTTTTGATATTAAAAATATTTAAAGTCTTCCGATTTTCGGGAGACTTTTTTTATGGATTAAAAAAATAGAAATTAGAGGTAAGAGTTTAGAAATTAGCTTTACTATTTGTATTTTTGCTTTGATTAGAAATTAGATATTAAAATCTTGGAAACTTCAAACTTTTAGATATCTAACATCTAACATCTAACATCTAACATCTAAAAAAAATGCAACTCGTATTCTCAGATGCACAATATTGGGAAGATTTTCTTCCGCTTACTTTTACAAGACCTGTCGCAGAAATGCGATGCGGAATCCTTACTTTTTCCGAAAGATGGCAGAAGATCTTAGAGACCACCGAAGTTTCTTGGTTTACAGAAATGTATCTTCAGCAGAAATTCAGAGAGCCTGAAAAAAAAGAAAGCCTGTTTTTGGTAACTAATTTTTTACCAACAGAAACGGTAATTCAGCAAATAAAAGATTTGAAGCAAGGTGAAGCTTTGGTTTATGAAGATGAATTGGTTGCTGCAAAAATAAATATGGAAGGTTTTTCTCTGAATCAGATTGAGAAAATGACCGACATTAAGGAAGAGCTTGTTTTCTTTAAGAAGCCGACCGATTTATTTACATATAATAAAGAAGCAATCGATTTTGATTTTGAATTGCTGACCAAGGGAAAAACTTCTCAGGAATTATCTTCTACCAACGGATTTTTAGGAAATAAAGAAGATATGTTTATTGAAGAAGGCGCAGAAATAGAATTTTCAACCATCAATACCAAAACCGGAAAAATCTATATCGGAAAAAATGCTGAGGTGATGGAAGGTTGTAATCTTCGTGGTCCGATTGCTCTTTGTGAAGGTTCTAAATTTAATTTAGGTGCAAAAATTTACGGTGCAACCACGATTGGTCCACATTCTAAAGTAGGTGGTGAAGTGAGTAACATCATTATTTTTGGTTATTCAAACAAAGGTCACGACGGATTTGTTGGAAATTCTGTGATTGGTGAATGGTGTAATCTTGGAGCAGATACGAATTCTTCCAACCTGAAAAATAATTACGGAAATGTAAAACTATGGAATTACAGAACAAAAGACTTCCAGGATACAGGTTTGCAATTTGCGGGTTTAATTATGGGAGATCATTCTAAAACGGCAATCAATACCCAATTGAATACAGGAACTGTAATTGGAGTCGCATCTAATATTTTTAAAGAAGGCTTTCCTCCGAATCTGATTGAAAATTTTTCGTGGGGTGGTTTTAAAGATGATGAACGATTTAAATTAGATAAAGCATACGAAGTTGCCGAAAAAGTAATGGCAAGAAGAAAATTGCCTTTAACAGACGATGATAAAGCAATTTTGAAACATATTTTTAATGAATATTAGCCATAATAATGAGAAACTTCAATTTTTTTTGAAGTTTTTTTATTTTTAGTGTAATATATTTTGATTTCAGATTGTCTTATTTATAGAAACGAAACTTATGACCCAAGAAACTTTTAGGAATACGGTATTTATTCTCAGAGATGAGATGTTCCGTTTTGCAAAAAGGTTTGTCATGAGCAGCGATGAAGCCGAAGATGTAGTACAGGATCTTATGATTAAATTCTGGCAGAAGAAAGATGAACTGGAGCAGTTTGGAAATTTTAAATCCTATGCTTTGAAATCTGTAAGAAATGAATGTCTCAACCGATTGAAGCATCACGACGTAAAGTTAGGTTTCGCAGATATGCAGCTTCATCGTTCGGAGCTCTACAGTATGGAAGTCAATAATCTGAAAGAGCAGATCATAGGGTTTATCAACCAGCTTCCGGAGAAACAGAAAGCGGTGATTCACCTGAAAGATGTAGAAGAGTATGAAGTGTCGGAAATTTCCGAAATGTTGGAAATGGAAGAAAACGCAGTAAGAGTAAATCTGATGCGCGCAAGACAAAAAGTAAAAGAACAAATCTCACAATTGATGAGCTATGAGCAACGACAAATTTCAAGATAAATATAATGAAGTCTTCCAAAGTTTGAAGGAAGAAAAAATGAATTGGGATTTTGAAGATTTTCTTCAGAAAGCAGAAGGAAGTGATATTTCAGCCGATGAAGCACCAATAATTCCTATCCAAAGTAAAAAACCTTCGCTTCCGAAATGGTTTTGGATGGCTGCAAGTGCGATAATACTTTTAAGTGTTGGTTTTTTATTTAATGATAATCAAAACGGAGAGGTTGCAGATCAGGCAAAATTGGTTGAAAACGAAATTCAGAAGCAGAAAAATGATTTTATTAACGAAAATCATAATCCTAATTCGCAGGTCGCGGTTCATATTACTGATTCTGTTTCAGGGCCAAAGCAAGATTCTATTTTTGTAGACAATTCAATTGCTGAAAAAGATGTTCTGGATGAAATTCTCTCTAAAAAAAGCAGAATTAAAAAAGAATCTAAACCGAGATATGTAGATAATTCCGGTTTAAAAAATAAAACTTTTAAAGATTCTATCGGCTATAAAGATTCTTATGTAATTGTAAACGGCAAAAGAATTGAAAATGTGGAAGAAGCTATAAACGTAACAAGATATTCATTTCAGGTGATGGCGGCCAATGTTAATCAGGCTTTGCACACTCAGGTGATGGATAATGTAGACAACTAGATTATTAACGATAAGATTATGCAACTGATCAGGCTTGTAATCAATTAAAATTCAATTAAACTCATGAAAAAGATATTTTTTATACTAACCATTTTTCTTACAAGTTTCGCAAATTATTCTGCGCAGACAGAAAAACTAGATCAATTTTTTCAATCTTTTGAAAATAAAGGTGGAGTAACTTCTATAGATATTAAAAAGCCGATGTTTGATCTTTTAGACCGTATCGACATCAGCGATGAATACATCGGGAAAATAAAACCGATTATGCGTGATGTTGATGGCTTAAAACTTTTGGTTTTTTCTAAAATAACATTTCCGGATCATTTAAAATCTGAGAATTTGGGACAGATAAAAATGAATGAAGAAAAAAGCGAAAGAATTGCAAAGCTTTTGAATAGTTTGAAACTTAATGAGTTGATGTCTATGAAAAGTGATGATGTTTCGATGAAATTTTTGGCAGAAAATGCGAAAGACGGTATTCTTGAAAACCTGATTTTCAATGTTGATTCTAAAGACGAGAACGTTGTTTTCATTCTTAACGGAAAAATGAAAATGGATGATGTTAATAAAATTATTAATTCAACCAACACAAAAGTTACTTCTTCAAAAATCTCTTTAACAAACAGTTTTGCCGCAGAAGACACCAGTTCTTATCTAAGTGGCGAAAACAGAAATGTTGGCGAATTTTCAAAAATCGATGTAAGTGTAGGAATTAATGTTAATTACAAACAGGAAAACGCTACAAGTCTAAAAGTATTGGCAGATGCAGATAAACTTAAATATGTCATTACAGAAGTAGAAAACGGAGTTTTGAAGGTTTATATTGACAATAAAGGAGTAAAGAATTTAAAATTTAAAAACCTTACGGTTAATGTTTCGTCTCCAAAAATGAATGTAATTAAAACTTCTTCAGGAGCAACTTTTACTGCCATTAATATGGTAAGAGAAAATAATCTGGATATTGAGGCTACATCGGGTTCTATTGTAAAAGGGAAATTTAATATTACCGAAAATGTAAATTTAGACATCAATTCAGGATCAAATCTTAAAGCGGATTTTATTACACAAAATTTAGTTTTGAATAATTCCAGCGGATCTAGTGTTACTTTAGAAGGAATCGCAAAAACTGCAGTTCTTGATGTAAGCAGCGGAGCTTCTTGTAAAGCTGAAGGATTAATGATCAATACTGCTAAAGCCGAGTCTACTTCGGGTGCAAGTCTTTCTTTATACGTTAAAGACAAATTAAAAGTAAACGCTTCTTCGGGTGGTTCTGTAAGATTAAAAGGAAATCCTGACTTAGAATCGCGAATTGATAAAGTTTCGGGAGGAAGCTTAAAACAAATCAACTAAAAACCTTTAGCCATGAAAATCTTAAAAAACATTTTTCTCGTTTGTTGCTCTTTATTCTTACTACAGTCTTGTATTGTTTCGAGCAAACCAAACATCGATTTTTTCTCAAAATCAAAATATGATTCCGAGGATGCAAAATTTGCCAGCTTCAATGTGCCCTTGTTTTTAGCGAAACCTTATATCAAAAAAGCTTTGAGAGAAGAAGGAGAAAGTGACGCCGCAATTGCAATGGTAAAGAAAGTTTCAAAAATAAAAATGATGACTGTTGCCAACGGAAGCGAAAAAATGTTGAAAGATTACGCCAATTATCTTAAAGACAATAATTACGAAGATTGGGCAACCATCAAACACGATGGTAATAATGTAAACATCAGAGTAAAACAAAAAGGTGAGATGATCGATAATATGCTGATTACCGTAAATTCAAAAAAAGATATGGTGTTTTTAGACGTTAAAGGCAGCTTTACGGCGGACGATATTTCTAAAATGATCAATATTGCATCAGATAAATAACTTCATATTCAACCATATTAATTTTGTAAAGTCACTGTTGAACTAAACCTTCGGTAGCTTTCCCAATCGCATAAATCAGTTACTTTGTAAAGTTAATTAAAAAATCAATAGAATGGCTACAAAAAAAAGAGTTTAGACGAGCTCAGAGAAAACAAAATCATCAATCAGGCAAAGCGCGAAGTGCCTGGTTTTACAGAACTTTTAAGCCGTTTTGAACGTACGGTTTCGGTGTTGGGACGCAGTCAGAGCACGTTCAATAATTACTCCAGACACGTCGCGGCGGTGTCGCTGCATTTCGGGAAAATCCCGACAGAATTGGATCCTGAGCAGATCCACGATTACCTTTTTTACCTTCAGAAAAAATCAAGATCACCCTCGCAATCGTATTTTAAACACACGGTTTACGGACTTCGGTTTCTGTTGAAATCGGAAGGTTTGAGCTACGATTATCTAAGTCTTCCGGAAATTAAAAAAGAGAAAAAACTGCCTGTTGTGCTCAGTAAACAGGAGGTTTGGCAGATGTTGTCATGCTGTAAACTTTTAAAACATAAAATCTTAATCGGGTTGCTTTACGGTTGCGGATTGCGCTGTCTGGAGGTCAGAAATCTCCGTTTATGCGATTTGGATTTTTACCGAAAACAGCTGAAAGTGGTTCAGGGAAAAGGCAAAAAAGACCGCTATTTGCCTTTGTCGGAACATTTGATTCGGGGTTTGAAAAAATATATTGAAGCGGAAAAACCGGAAGATTTTCTCTTTGGAGAACCTCGAGCAAATCGTGCAGGTGGAGAATTCGATTCAAGATATTCGCAACGTGGCGTACAATGGGCGGTGAAACAGGCTTCAAAAACGGCAAAAATATTGAAAGAAGTGAGTGTTCATACGCTTCGGCACAGTTTTGCGACGCATCTTTTGGAGGATGGGATGAACATTGTGAGCATCAAAAATCTCCTCGGCCACGAAAACATCGAAACGACCCTCGTTTACCTTCAAATCGCCCAACTTTCTACCCAAAAACTCTTCTCTCCACTGGATACTTTGTTTGAGGAATGCAGAGCGAAGTAGTTGGTTTTGAATTTGTTAAAAGCCAAAATTCAAGCTTTAAATTTAATGAAAATCAACGTTTAGAAATCTCAAAAATACAGTCTGCTCAACCTGAATCTCAACCTCGATACGAAGTCGCAGATGTGTTGAATATTTTAGGTTCAAAACTAGAAAATTTAGGATTAAATTCCTGGCAATTAAGAACTTTATTTGCGTTAAAAAAGTGCCGTACATCGGCTTTGGGCGGTCATATTGACGCTTGTGACGAATGCGGAAATATCAGCATCAGCTACAACTCCTGCCGAAACCGGCACTGCCCGAAATGTCAGGGCAAAAACCGCGAAAAATGGATTGAAAACCGGGAAACCGAACTGCTTCCAGTGCCTTATTTTCACGTGGTTTTTACCGTTCCGGAAGTGCTGAACAAAACCGCACTTCATGCTCCGAAAATGTTGTATGATATTTTATTTGAATCGGCTTGGGAAACGCTGCAAACCTTTGGTGAAAATCGAGGTTTAAAAATGGGAATGATCGCTATTTTGCATACTTGGGGACAGAATCTGAGTCTGCATCCGCATTTGCACTGCATCGTTCCGGGTGGCGGCGTGGATGAAAACGGAGTTTGGAAAAACATCAGAAGCGACGGTAATTTTTTGTTTCCTGTAAAGGCTTTGAGCAAAGTTTTCAGGGCTAAATTTTGTGAGAAGCTGAAGGTTCGGTTATCATTAAAATGTAATAAAAATCAGACGGAAAATGATGAAAATCAATTTGAAAACCGAAAAAATGAAGCAGAAACTTATGAAAAACTCAGACAAAAACTTTGGGAAAAACCTTGGGTAGTTTTCGCTAAAAAACCCTTTGGCAGCCCGAAATCTGTGGTGGAATATTTGGGAAGATATACGCACAAAATCGCGATCAGCAACCAGAGAATCAGGAAAGTTGATGCGGAAAATGTAACGTTGGAGTACAAAGATTACCGCCAAAAAGGCATCAAAAAGCAGATGGTTTTGAGCCATGAGGAGTTTATCCGCCGTTTTGCGATGCATATTTTGCCGAAAAGATTTGTGAAAATCCGCCATTACGGTTTTCTCAGCAGCACATGGAAACGAATGAAGCTAAAAAATCTGCAACAGAATTTAGGCATTCAGCCCAAAGGAAAATTTCCACCCAAAACTTTTCAGCCGAAATGTAGTTGCTGCAAAGTTGGGAATTTGGTAACGATTGCAACGTTCGATTTGCGCGGTCCGCCCCTTTGGTTTTTGGAGATGAGCCAAAACTTTGAAAAGCCAAAAATCTAGCATTTTGGGTAAGGGTATTTATGCCTAAAAGTGAAGGAAAACACGATAAAACCAAGAAAAACCATCAAATTCACCCACAAAAAAAGAGACCTTTCTGAAAGTCTCCTGTATATCTTTAAAATCCTTCGTCGGTAAACCCATAATGCTGAAAAAAGCTCCCGAAGCTTCCGTTCAACAGGGTTTTCATTGTTCGTGCTTCGCACGCAACGAAAACTTAGCTATTTTAGGTGACTTTTTTCGATTTATATCATGTATTATTAAGTTTTATTTAAACTATTTAAAAGCATTTTCATATTCCAGCAAAAAGACTTAATTTTGCAAGAAAGTAAAGATGTCTATTCATAACAAAATTGTAGAGACAGCCATCACTTTCGATGACGTGCTTCTAGTCCCTGCTTATTCTGAAGTTTTACCTAACCAGGTTTCATTAAAATCAAGACTTACCGATAAAATTACGCTTAATGTTCCGATCGTTTCCGCTGCAATGGATACCGTTACAGAGGGTGATTTGGCGATTGCTTTGGCAAGAGTTGGTGGTTTGGGTTTCATTCACAAAAATATGACGATTGAAGAACAAGCCGCTCAGGTAAACCGAGTGAAGCGTTCTGAAAACGGAATGATCTCTGATCCTGTAACGCTTTCTAAAGATCATACTTTGGCTGAAGCTAAAGAAACGATGGCGAAATATAAGATTTCTGGTCTTCCGGTTGTGGATGCAGAAAATACTTTAATCGGAATTATTACTAACAGAGATGTAAAATATCAGGAAAACCTTGATATGAAAGTGGAAGAGATCATGACGAAAGAAAATCTGATCACTTCTGATAAAGATACCAACCTTGAAAAAGCAAAAGAAATTCTTCTTAAAAGCAGAATTGAAAAGCTTCCTATCGTTGATAAGAATAATAAATTGGTAGGTTTAATTACCATAAAAGATATCGACAATCAATTAGAATATCCAAATGCTAACAAAGACGAAAACGGTCGTTTGATCGTTGGAGCAGGTGTTGGAGTGGGTGAAGATACTTTAGACAGAATTGAAGCTTTGGTAAAAGCCGGAGTAGATATTATCGGTATCGATTCTGCTCACGGACATTCTATCGGAGTTTTAAACAAAATTTCTGAAATAAGAAAGGCTTATCCGGATTTGGATATTGTTGGTGGAAATATCGTAACTGCTGAAGCTGCAAAAGATCTGATCGAAGCTGGGGCAAATGTTTTAAAAGTAGGTGTTGGTCCAGGTTCTATCTGTACAACGAGAGTTGTTGCAGGAGTTGGTGTTCCACAGTTGTCTGCAATTTATAACGTTTACGAATATGCTCAAACTAAAAATGTTGCGGTAATTGCTGATGGAGGAATTAAACTTTCTGGTGATATCGTAAAAGCAATTGCAAGTGGAGCAGGAGCGGTAATGTTGGGATCTCTTTTAGCGGGAACTGATGAAGCTCCAGGTGAGGAAATTATTTTCCAGGGTAGAAAATTCAAAACTTACCAAGGAATGGGAAGTCTTTCTGCTATGAAAAGAGGTGGAAAAGAAAGATATTTCCAAAGTGAGGCTAAAAAATTCGTTCCGGAAGGAATTGAAGGAAGAGTTCCAAGTAAAGGTAAACTGGAGGAAGTTATTTTCCAATTAACAGGAGGTCTTAGAGCAGGGATGGGATATTGTGGGGCTAAAGATATTGAAGCTTTGCAGAAAGATACCAAAATGGTAATGATTACAGGAAGCGGTTTGAAAGAATCTCATCCACATGATGTAATTATCACTCAGGAAGCTCCGAATTATTCTTTGTAATAAATCAAGATACATATATAAAATACCTCCGAAAATTCGCAGGTATTTTTTTTGAACCAAAAATTAAATATGAAAAGAGTGAATGAAAATTGATGTATTCATCATTGAGCTTTTTGGCTCTTAGAATACAAAATTTTTCATCATTTGTGTTTTAAATTATCATTGTGTTTTCTTTTTTTAGTATTTATCCGAGAGCCTTTTTGGGGCTCTGCGAATAAATACAATCTAATTTTTCATCACTGAGTTTTCATTTTCGAATAATTAGATTTTCATCATTTGTGTTTTCTTTTTTTAGTATTTACCCGAGAGCCTTGTTTAGGCTCTGCGAATAAATACGATATAATTTTTTTTCATCACTGAGTTTTCACCTCCGAATAATTAAATTTTCATCATTTGTGTTTTATAAAATCTGAGCTAAAAGCAATCAAGTTTTTCTCTCAACTTTTATAATGTAAATTTATCAACATAATAAACGCAATCATAATAATTCCTTTAGATATATGTCAATATGTTTGTAGATATTTATCTATATAATAAAATAAATAATGAATATTTAATTTTATTGCTGTTTAAATTAAAAAACTCGCATTTGTTTGCGAGTTTTTTTGATTTTATACGAATTGTTATTATTAGGTCGTCAATTCTTTAATTGATCTTTAAAATCATAGATCCGAAAATCAGTCAATGCATTTCCTTTTTCAATTTTTTCTTTGGAATAGAGGCGGAAATCATTTTCCGTTTTCTCTAAAAGGTAATCATAAGGACCCACTGAAGAAATTAGTTTAATCAAAACAGGTGAAATTTCAAGAGTAATAAACAGTCCCATAATAAAAGCTGCTGCAGTGGCAATGATTGCTGAGTTTTTTCCTAATTCGTCCAGAGCTTGTAATCTTGCCGCAAATCCGTTGAATTTATCTTCAAACGTTTCTGTAGATTTTCTTTCTGTTTCAAGATTGGTGTAGACTTTAGAGATTTCTTTATCGAGATATTCTTGTCTTGCCGCTACCTGCTTTTTATAGTTTTCTAAATCCTGTCTGCGTTGTTCTTTTAATTCCTGCTTTCTTTTTGCATTAGAACCAAAACCGACTTTTCCACTGGTTAAATTGGTTTGCTTTCCTAAAATTTCTTTTTCAAGTTCAACAGAAGCAGAGTCATAAGACTTTTGATATTGGGCAATCTTGTCTGTAATTTGTTTTTTTTCAGTTTCAAAAGGACCGCTTTGCTGAAGAATTCTGCCGTTCATTTGTTTTTGCAGGTCTGTTTTGTTACGTTGAATAATTGTATTCAGCTGTTTGTTAACTTCCTTCTCAAAGATTTTCAGTTCTAAAGGTTTAGAAATAATAATTCCTAAAAATGTTGCTAAAATCAATCTTGGGATAGACATCAGAATCTGATTCCACCAAGATCCTGTTTTTTTGATAGACGAAACAATGTATCGATCCAGATTAAAAATCATTAAACCCCAAAGAATTCCAAAACCAATGGATGCCCAAATATCATCGAAAATAGTGAACATTGCATAGGCTGCAGATAGTGTTGCGAAAACTGCGGTGAAAAGAACAATTCCTCCAATTCCTGCGAATTTATTCCATTCACTTGGTGTTTTTCTCAAGATGTGAATGTTCCCTCCTGAACAAATCAAGAGAAACTTTTGGAACCAGTTTATCTTGTGATTCGTTTGATATATAGTTGCTTGTGCGTTTTTCATTGTTGAAAATTTATACAAAATTAGTATTAAAAAGCATACCATTGTTACAAATAGTAATATGTTTTACCAAGTAATTTTAAATTGATAATTGTAGAAAAGGTTTTAAAATGTGTTAAATTATAAACAGTATTTAAGTTTTTAATCTTTAATGTGTTGGAATTAATAATAAATTGATAGTTTTGCAATCGAATATTAAATAAAAATAAAAAGAAATGAAAAAATTCAGTACCCTATTAGTACTTATCTTTTTTATTAATGCATTCTCGCAGGACTTTCATAAAGATTGCGGTTTTGATAAAGTAATGAAAAAGTTGGATGACAGACATCCATGCTTAAAAAAATACAGAGAAGAAGGAGAGCAAAAGATTCTTGGAATGAATCAACAGGCTTTTCTAAATAAAGTAGGTGCTACAACTTCAAAGAATGCTCTTTATACGGGACAGATTTATGAAATCCCCGTAGTTGTTCATGTAATCGAATCTCAGGATCCTGCAAATGCTAACTTGGCAGTTACAGATCAGGAAATTATCAATTGGATAGCAAGAGCAAACAGTATGTATGCAACTACTTATGGTGGAAACTTTTATCCCGAAGCGACCGGTCCTACAGGAGGAAATGTGATACCATTTAAACTTGTTTTAGCGAAGAGATCACCAAGTTGTATGCCTACAACGGGTATTATACGATACAACGGAAGTACTCTTACTGATTATGACCAAAATGGAGTAACAGATACCGGAGCTACAGACACACAAATTAAAAATCAGTTAGCACCACACTGGCCAGAAAATTCATACTTTAACATTTATGTAGTAATTGGTTTCGATGGTGAGCAACAGTTGTCATATGGTCTTATGGGTTATGCTGCATTTCCAAGTTCATATGATTACGATTATGAAAGTTTTATGAAAGTGGCAACAATAAAGAATCAAAATGATACTACACTTACCCACGAATTAGGTCATGCTTTTGGACTTTATCATACTTTTCAAGGGGTTTCAGCTAATAGCCAGACAACATGTCCTGTGAATAACAATTGTGCTACAGATGGTGACAGAGTTTGTGATACATCTCCATCACGAAGTATGTATGGCGTTTCTGTTCCAAATAATAATGCAACCGATCCTTGTACCAGTCAGAACTATGACGGTACCCAGTATAACATTATGAATTATACCAATTCAAACCGTAAGTTTACTGCAGGGCAACGTGACAGAGCAATTTTGATGATGATGGAATACAGAAAGAATCTTATAAATTCTTTGGGCGGAAAAGATCCTGCGACGGTTATACCATCACCAGTTTCTGTAATTAATGCGCAATGTAACCCTTCAGGTATTGCAAATCCTACAAATAATAATTTTGCAACAGGACCTTATAAAGTGGTTTTTGGAGATATCAATAGTACTACCAACGGATATGATTCTGATGAAGCCAATCCTATCTATTATGCAGATTATGCCAATGCTACTTGTATAAGACCAGCTTACGCTACTGAAATACCTGCTCTCACAACAACTCCGTTAAAAATTACTTTTATGAACGGTTTTGGTCAATCAGAAAAATTCCGAGTAAAAGCATGGATTGATTATAACAATAATGGGACATTCGAAGATGAAGAATTAGTTACTAATTTTCTTTCTAATAATATAGCTTCACAGCAGAGTAGTACTTATACAGTAAATGTAACTCCTGCAATAACTGCGGTACAAAATACCTATTTAAGAGTAAGAATTGGAGTAGATGCAGCGACAAGAAACTCGGTGAATTTACCGGAATTTACATCATGTTCTGTATTACAATATGGTCAGATAGAAGATTATGCTGTTAAAATATTAGGGGCGTTATCTACTTCTGAGACAGTAAATAAATCTGATACCAAAATTGTCTACATCAAAGGAGAAAACAAACTTCAGCTTTTTGGTAACAAGAATTTAAAATTCGGGAATTATCAAATTTATGATATGAGTGGTAAACTGATACAGAAAGGGAATTCAGAGACCAATGAAGTTAGTATCAATCAACCATTAATTAAAGGTTCATATATCATTAATTATTCTGATGGTGATCAACAAGCTTCTAAGAAATTCTTAAATAACTAAACTCAATAAAAGCCCTTGAAAAAGGGCTTTTATTATTTCATTCTAAAATAATATGAAAAAATTATTCAGTGTTTTATTTTTCTGTGTGTTAATTATCAGTTGCCAATCACAGAAAATTGTTGAACGACAAAATGATGAAAACAACGCAAAAATTTCTCAGGAACATGGACGTTTGTACAAAAGAATTATAAAGAAGGTGGAGAAACAAAAGTTTTTGATCTTCATGAATGTATGAAACAGTATGAGCTTATTTTTAAAAGTCAAGATCAAAAAACAATAATGACGAAAACATTTGCTACAGGTAAAGACTGTAAAGTAAAAAGCAAAACGGACGATTTTTTGGTCACGATAACCGGTGGTTCTTTTTCGTATAGAGAAAATGACCTTAAAAAAGTAGAGCATTATAAAATCTATTCACAGAATAAATTTTCAATTATATACGGTGATATTATTAATGGAAATGTTACGGAAATTGAAGATTTCTATCAAAGGAAAAAATAATTATTTCAGTCGATCAGGATTTTGTTTTAGAAAACTATCCCATCCTGAATAAGATTTTGTATCTGCAATGGTTCCCGAATTAAAATGATGACAAACCGCAACTGCCAAACCATCGGAAGCATCCAAATATTTTGTAGGAAATTCTTTCAGGTTTAAAAGATTTTGTAGCATTCCTGCAACCTGTTCTTTACTGGCGTTCCCGTTTCCTGTGATTGCCATTTTTATTTTTTTTGGAGAATATTCTGTAATAGGAATATTTCGGTGCAGACTTGCCGCCATTGCAACGCCTTGTGCTCTTCCCAATTTCAACATCGACTGTACATTTTTGCCAAAGAAAGGAGCTTCGAGTGCAACTTCGTCCGGATGAAACTCGTCAATCAATGCTAATGTTTTATCGAAAATATATTTAAGCTTGGTTTCATGATTCGGGTATTTTTTTAAAATCAATTCATGAATGGAAATCATTTCCATTTTTCCTTTTTTGACCGATATCAAACCAAATCCCATAACGGCTGTTCCGGGGTCAATTCCTAAAATTATTTTCTCTGCTGAAACCATCTTGGCAAAGATACGGCTTTCTTTATTTTAGAATTCAATTATTATTCCGGGATAATTTCTTTTCATTAATAGAAACCCATTTTCCATCATGTCTTAACAGTGAAATCTTATCAACTAAAAAGTTCGTTTTATAAATTTTGTCTTGATAAGCTTCCCAAGCTTTTATAAAGTTTTCATAAGTAAGATCTCTATAACCGACAGTTACGTGAGGACTAAATGAATATTTTCCAAAACTAAATTTTTCTGTTACATTGTGATAAAGCTGTTTTAAATTTTCATTTTCTTCAGGTTTTATAAACAAAACAGGATTCTTAGGATTAGGAAAATTTCCAAAACCATTTAAACTAATTTCAAAAGGAGCGATGTTGGTATCAATTTTTTGAAAAGCGGTATGAATGTCTTCTTCCAGTTCTATTTCTCTTTCAAAAGGTGGAAATAAGGTAATATGTGCATCATTTTTCAAAGCTTTGGAATTCCCGAAATTTAAAGCTAAATCTTCTTTAAAAACTCTCACCTCATCAATGATTTTCTGATCAGGATAAATAGCAATGAAGTACATTTTTTTCATTCTGTAAATATAATATTTCTCTCGATTTTAAAATTAATTTTAATGCATAAGAAAATTATGCATAGATTTGTGAGGTATTAAATCTTCACGATGAAAAAAAACAGCCTTTACAAAGGGACGCTTCAGAATATCATTTTAAAACTGCTTTCAAAAGAAGTGAAAATGTATGGTTATCAAATTACGCAACGTGCAAAAGAATTAACGGAAGGCGAACTGGAAATGACGGAAGGAGCTTTGTATCCACTTTTACATAAATTGGAAGCAGATGGAATTATTAGGTCTGAAGTACAGGAGATCAACGGAAGAAGCCGAAAATATTATTTACTTACAGAGAAAGGTAAAAAGCAACAGGCTACTCAGGAAGATGAAATGAGAAGCTATTTATTTA
Source organism: Chryseobacterium mulctrae (assembly GCF_006175945.1). Lineage (NCBI taxonomy): Bacteria > Pseudomonadati > Bacteroidota > Flavobacteriia > Flavobacteriales > Weeksellaceae > Chryseobacterium > Chryseobacterium mulctrae. The sequence goes on from NZ_VAJL01000001.1 coordinate 2,710,095, forward strand.
ATCTGAAAACCATTTTTGATATTTAAAATTATGATGACAAAAGAGAATCTTATAGAAATAGAAAAATATTTAAAAAGCAAAAATCTAAGTTCTGATGTATTTGCTGAGGTTTATGATCATTTTGTAATGCAGATTTCAGAATTAATAAACAAACAAGAAATCAGTTTTACAGAAGCATTTCTGCAGACGAAATTCAATTGGCAAAACGAGCTAAAAATGGTAAAAGCAGACCTGTTTTCTTTCAAAAGAATTGCAAAAATTGAGAAAAGTATTTTACAGGACAGATTTAAGAAAATGATGATGATCGCATTTGTGTTTTCTTTGATATTAGGAACCGTATTTTATTGTAATGAAAATGTTTACTTGGGCGTTCAGGGAACTTTAATTGTAATATATCTATTATTCCTCATGTATCATTTTATATTCAGAAAAATGAGCTTTTCAGAATACAGAAAAATGTCTTTTCATCCATTGTTGTTGAGGAATGTATTATTGATGTTAATTATCCTTTCTGTAAATACGATGTTTTTTACAACTGAAAATTTATGGAGTTTTCCTTTCAATCATATGGCAGTAACTTTTTCAGTGGTGCTTCAGATTCAATTGCTTTATTTCAGAGCTAAAAAAATAAATGTTTTACTGGCATGACGATAGAACAAAAAAACAAAATAAGAGAATATCTTTTATCAAAGAAACTTCCTGTCGATTTACTGATGGAGGTGGAAGATCATTTTATAAGCCAAATTAATGAAGTTCAGGCTGAAAAGAACTTATCTTTTGACGATGCTTTTAATGTCGCAATCATTTCTTGGTATGATGATTTGAAATTATCTTGGGACGGGAATTGGAGTTTAGAAGATACTTCTGTATTAATTAAAAAATCGACGAGACAAAAATTATATCCTATTTTAAAGAAATCTTTTGTTGTCGCTGTGCTTTGCCAAGCTGTGATGATTTTATTTTATAGTACAGTTCCTTTTAATATCTTTAGAATTAGTTTCGGTATTTTAATTTTATTAATCATGGTTTTTCCGTTGATTATTTATATTAAAGAAAAGAAATATTTTGACCTTCCAAAAAAATATAAAAATATTCGTCTTTCTGCGTATCAGGATTTGGTAACGGTATTTTTTATTCTGCCGATGTCTTCAGGTTGGCTCTTCCGGTTTGTATTTGAGATGAATGAAGGTTTTTTAGATTTAAACTTTATGAAAGGAATTGTGGTCAATTTCTTATTTGCCTTCTTTTTCTTTGTTGAAGCGACGATAATTATTGCTCAACAAAAATATCTGGAGATGATTAAAAACATCGTTCCGTATTTGCAGGAGAATTTTAAAGTTTCTAATTGATATTTTCCAAAATATCTGCAATTTCTTTGATCTTTAGATGAGGTTTGAAAGCTGCAGATTTACCTTTTTCTTCATCGGCAATATTAGAAAGAATAATGACCGAAGTTTTGGTTTCAGGATAATAAATATTGAGAGAAGGCGCACCTTTTACATAACCACTGTGAAAATAAGAAACAGGCTTGTTGTCATTCATCATAATTCCCAATCCGTAACCCATCGTTCCAAAAATTTGATGATGTCTTTCTGTACTTTTAGAAGTAAATTTTTTCAACGTTTCAGATTGAATAATCTTTCCCGCATATAAAGCGTTGTTCCAAATATGCAAATCATTGATGGTTGATAAAACTCCGCCTGCAGGAACTCCGATTTCTTTATTGCTCAGTCTTTTCGGCATATTTTCTACCTTTTTCTGAGTTTTTGAATTCCCCACATAGGTCTGTGCAAAATTTTCTCCTTTAAAAGTTGTTCCTGTTGATGAGCTTTTCATTCCTGTTTTTTTCAATAATTCCTGTATATTTTCATCAAAAGATTTACCGGAAACTGTTTCTACGATTTTGCCTAAAGCATTGAAACCATCATTTGAATAATTAAATCCTGAACCGCTTTTAAACAATAGTTTTTCTCCAAAATTATTTAAACCCGAACTGTGATTTAGAAGCTGTTGAATGGTAATGTTTTCATATTCTTTTTTCTGAAAATCTTTAATGTATTTTGAAGCTTTATCGTTGAGGTCGAGTTTTCCTTGCTCCATTTGAAGGAGGATAAGAACAGAAGTAAATTGTTTGCTGATTGATGCAATAGAAAAAACCGTAGAATCGTTGATCTCTGTTTTATTTTCAAAATTTGAAAAGCCATTATTTCTGCGGTATAACTCAGTATTATCTTTAAAAATAGCAACACTACCGTTAAAGCTGTATCGATTAAAAACAGAATCAATTTGTGTTTTATATAATTTTTCTTGAAATATTACAACGGCAGAATCTGCAATTGCTTTTCTACTAACAGGTTTTTGTACCGGTTCTGTTTTCTGACATGAAAAGAGTAAAAGAGAAAGTATAGAAAGCAGCAAGGTTTTTTTCAGCATGAAGTTGGTTTTTTACTAAAAATAATAAAAAATCTTGTAAAGGTGAAATCATTTACTAATCAAATTTTAGATATATTTTTCTTATATTCAATTATTTTGTTTTTGTAAAAATCCTCTTTTTGTGATATTTTAGTATTGATAATTTAATAATATTTCATTTATTTTAAATTAAAAATATAATTATGTTGATTTAATTGTTAAATTAGCGCTACTAATTATCCAATATTCCTATGAAAAACAAAATCTATCTTTTACTTTTGATGGCTACATTCTCTATAGCCCAATCTCAAACTCCTGAACTTTTATACTATAAATTTGAAGGAACTGCATCCAATATTTCGAATCTTGCAACCAGTCCGCCTACAGGAACGCAGATAGGCGAAATTGTGGGGAATTTAACTTTAGGAAGCAATACAAATTGCTTAGGTAATGGTTTGGTAGGCAGTGGCTCTACTGGAGGCTCAAATTATTTTAATACTAAATGGAATCTCGCTTTAAGTGGATCTTGGACGATACATTTAAAATTTAATAATTACACCAGCAATGTAACCACAGTATATTACCTGTTGGGAGATGCTATAACAGGTGGAAATTCTTTCCGCATGTTTACAAACGGTGCTCCGGGTACAGGAGGTGTGAGGTTAACCGCTAACGGAATGTCTAATGTGGATGTTCCCGGGGTTTTTTCTACGACGTCGTCGCTTGTAGATTTAATATTTGTTTACGACAGCAGTTTACAAAATATAAAAGCTTATGTAAATGGGGTTCTTAAAACAACAGCGGCCCAATCAGCTCCTTTGGTTTTTAATGGCGCATTATTTAAACTTGGCACATATGCTACTAATACTGGTATGAAAGCCGGGATGACAATGGATGAGTTTGGTCTCTTCAACAGAGCGATTACCGATGCGGAAATTGCTTCTCTCAATAACTTCTGTTCTGCATTGAGTACCGATGAGGTGATAAAAAATAACAATTCTAAGATTGCAGTAAAAGCAGGAAATCTGATATTAAGTAAAGGAAATTTCGGAAAATACAGTATTTATGATTATTCGGGAAGAGAAATCCTGTCGGGTGATGAATCTTCTAATGCAATTAATCTAAAATCGATACAAAAAGGAGTTTATATTATCAAATACGGCAATATATCAACTCGATTTAAATATTAAAATAAAAACTAAAGCCTCTTAAAATAAAAGTTTAAGAGGCTTTTTTATTGACTATTTTGTTGAAATCAAATCGCAAAACCAAAATGCATATTCTCCATCTTCTTCGTTTTCATCAGACTTTGGTTTAGGATAAGTTTTCTTTACAATCTCTCCAATTTCAAATTGAATTGGATTGTTGAAAATAGGTCCGTCAAAAGTGAAAGTATGGAATTCTCCATTTTCTCCACAAGGATCGACATTCTTGGGTAAATCTTTAATGAAATTCTGATCAATAATTCTTCCTGCAAAACTCTTATCGAGATAAGTTTCGTTAACGCAGGTTACAATGGTTTTAAAGCCTAAACTTAAAAACTCGTTGATGAGCTCGGTAGTGTTTTGTTTCCATAGCGGGAAAACACCTTCCATTCCGATAGATTGTAATTGGTCTTCTCTGTACTTCCTTAAATCTTCCAGAAAAATATCTCCGAAAATAGAATGAGTAACACCTTGAGATTTTATTTCATTCATGGTTGTAGACATGATCTCGCTGTATTCTTCCATCGAAGGTTCTTTCGGGATTTCCATTTTTACTAATGGAAAACCTAAACTTTCAGTTTGTTTTTTCAATAACGAAATATGAACGCCGTGCATAGAAATCCTTTGGAATTCTTTATTGATACTCGTCAGTAGAGTAGTAACTTCAAATTGTTCTTCTTTTAAAATTTTATATAAAGCAAGCGCAGAATCTTTTCCGCTGCTCCAGTTGAATAGGGCTTTTGGTTTCATATTTAAGAAGGATAATTCAAGTTAAAATATTACTTTAAATTTTTAAAAGTCTCATAGAATTTTTGCTGTTCAAGGATTTCATTTTTGAATTTTTCGGCAGCATCCAAATCTATTTTTTTAAGCGGAATACTTTCCTTAAAATCAGAATAATTAATTTCTCTTCTGTATTTTATATAAGCGTCCTCTTTTACATCTTCATTCAGATATTCTTTAGGAATGTATGTATGTTCTTTAACAAGTTTTTCAATCCAATTTTTATGGTTGTCAAATATATATTTATAGCTGAGATAGTTTTTTTCGGATTTGTTTTTAACATTTTCCTTCAAAAGAATATTTCCCATGTCATCGGAAGTTACTATTGTATGATCTCTCTGTTCATCAGGATCTACTTGTACTCCCATAGCTTGATAGCTTTTTAAAGTTTTATGCTCGTTAATAGATTCTATTTTATTTTTTGCCAGATAATTGTTTTTCTTTGTAGTGATGTATATTTCAGGTTTTGTAGCTTCCACATATTCTATGAGATTACCATATTGGTCATATTGGAAAGTTTCAGTTTGGCTGCTTCCGTCTGTTGTTGCAACAGACTGTATTTTTGTAACCTTCGCAGGAAATTTACTGTTCTCATAGTAGTAATTTTCTTCGGAAGTAATTTCACGTCCTCTTGCTAAGACATTTTGAGAATAATTTTCTTCCTTAACTAATCTTTTTTTAGAATCAAAAGTTAATTTACTTTTATTAAAGTAGTAATTGGCGAATTTTTCTAATAGGTTTTTCTGAACAATAATATTTCCGTTTTCAAAAGAATATTTATACTCTGTATAATGCCATAATTCAAAGCCTTCTGGCTTTTTTTTGTATTTATATTCGCTTATTAAATTGCCGTTACCGTCGTATTTATATTCAGTAATCTCATTTTTTTCTTCCTTCATGATATTGTCAAATTCGTGTCTGATATAGAAATTGACAAGATTTTTGCTATTGTAAATGACGATAAATTTACTTTTACGGTTCACATTTTCATAAGAGCTTAATTTGCCTGATTTTGTGAAAAACACTTCAGAAAGAAGATGTTCCGGATAGTCTGAATAAACAGATTTTCCTTTTTCGTCAATTATGTTTTCATAAATTTTTGCAGAAGCTATCGGAGTATGAAAACTGAATTCTTTTTGTTCATTATCTGAAGTGTAAAAAGAATTAAGCAAGAAATTTTCACTCAGCATACTGTCAAGCTTTGCTGGAGGAATATATCCCTTGAAAGAAGTTTCTTCTGTTTCAGAGGCGATGTCATTATTTTTTTTTCGCTGGCAGGAAAACAATGTCATTAGGGAAACTGACAAAAAAAGTAAAATTCTAAACATTTAGTTTTTAATTAAGTATCAAAACTACAAAAAAACCTCAAAGAAAATTCCTTGAGGTTTACTTTATAATTATTAAAACAGTTAGTAGTCAATAATTGGCTACGGCCCTGCCGTTACATATTTCTTCTGTATTTACCACCTACTTCAAACAAAGCGTTGGTAATTTGTCCAAGAGAACAATATTTCACGGCATCCATCATTACGGCAAATAAGTTTTGCTGATTGATTGCTGCGTGTTGTAAAGTTTTTAAAGCTTCTTCAGATTTGTCTTCATTAGATTTTTGGAAATTATGAAGGGTTTCAATTTGAACCTGCTTTTCTTCCTCGGTCGAACGGATAACTTCTCCCGGACGAACTGTTGGCGAACCGTCTTTTCCTAAGAAAGTATTTACTCCGATAATCGGATATTCTCCCGTATGTTTCAACCATTCGTAATGCATCGATTCTTCCTGAATTTTTGAACGTTGGTACATCGTTTCCATTGCACCCAAAACACCACCTCTTTCAGTAATTCTGTCGAATTCTGCATAAACGGCTTCTTCAACTAAATCTGTTAATTCTTCAATAATAAATGAACCTTGAAGCGGATTTTCGTTTTTCGCTAATCCTAATTCTTTATTGATAATCAACTGAATCGCCATCGCTCTTCTTACAGACTGCTCAGTCGGAGTTGTAATCGCCTCGTCATAAGCATTCGTGTGCAGTGAATTACAGTTGTCATAGATTGCGTAAAGCGCCTGTAAAGTTGTTCTGATATCGTTGAAATCAATTTCCTGAGCGTGAAGCGAACGTCCTGAAGTTTGGATGTGATATTTCAACATTTGGCTTCTTTCGTCGGCTCCGTATTTTAATTTCATTGCTTTTGCCCAGATTCTTCTTGCTACACGTCCGATCACTGAATATTCAGGGTCGATACCGTTGGAGAAGAAGAATGATAAGTTCGGTGCAAAATCATTGATGTTCATCCCTCTTGATAAATAATATTCCACATAAGTGAAACCATTTGCTAAGGTAAATGCCAACTGAGAAACCGGATTTGCGCCTGCTTCTGCAATGTGATAACCGGAAATTGAAACAGAGTAGAAGTTTCTCACTTTTTCTGTGATGAAATATTCCTGAACGTCACCCATCAATCTCAAGGCAAATTCTGTAGAGAAAATACAAGTATTCTGAGCCTGGTCTTCTTTTAAAATATCAGCCTGAACGGTTCCACGAACGGTTGCAATGGTTTTAGCTTTAATTTCAGCGTAAGCTTTCGCAGGAATTACTTCGTCTCCGGTAAGTCCTAATAATTTTAATCCTAAACCATTGTTTGATGGTGGTAATTCGCCGTTATATTTTGGTCTTTCTAAACCTTTGTCGTCGAATTTTGCTTTTAAAGCCTTCTCAACATTAGCTTCAAGCTTATGTTCAGCAATATATTTTTCAACATTTTGATCAATTGCAGCATTCATAAAGAAAGCCAATAACATCGGAGCTGGTCCGTTAATCGTCATTGAAACCGAAGTCATCGCATTCACCAAATCAAATCCGGAATACAATTTTTTAGCATCATCTAATGTTGCGATTGAAACTCCCGCATTTCCGATTTTACCATAAATATCTGGTGGTAAAGCAGGGTCTTGTCCGTATAAAGTTACAGAGTCAAACGCTGTAGATAAACGTTTTGCATCCATTTCCGCAGAAACGTAGTGGAATCTTCTGTTGGTTCTTTCAGGACCTCCTTCTCCGGCGAACATTCTTGTTGGATCTTCTCCTGTTCTTTTGAAAGGATAAATTCCGGCTGTATAAGGAAATCCTCCCGGAAGATTTTCCTGACCTTTCCATTTGATCAAATCGCCCCAATCGGTGTATTTTGGTAAAGCAATTTTTGGAATTCTTAAGTGAGATAAAGATTCTGTTGAGGTCTCCACTTTAATTTCTTTTCCTCTTACAAAATAGGAATAAAACTCAGCTTTAAAAGCCTCTTTCGTATCATCCCAGGTTTTGAGGAAGTCGATATTTTCCTGCTGAAGGTCTTTTTCAGCCTTTTGATATTCTGCATCTAAAGTTTCATTAGAAAGGAAATTTCTCACCCCTTCAATATGATACATTTTTCTTGCTAATTCTGCTTGTTTTTCAATATTAGCATCGTATTGTCTGTTGTTTTCAACAATTTCAGAAAGATAACGTACTCTTTTTGGAGGAATAATCGTTACTTCATCTGTGATTTCCTGTTCAACAAAACCTTGTAAGTTTAAATCGGAATACTTTTCATTAACTTTTTCAACTAATCTATTGTATAATTCCGTTGTTCCGTGGTCGTTGAACTGAGATGCTTTTGTTGCATACACAGGCATGTCATCCAACGGACTTTCCCATAATAAATGGTTTCTCTGGAACTGTTTTCTTACCGCCTGAAGCGCATCCAAAGCGCCTCTTTTATCAGATTTATTTAAGGCAACTAAATCTGCATAATCTAACATATCGATTTTTTCCAACTGTGTAGAAGCTCCATATTCAGGAGTCATCACATACATTGAAACATCAGCAAAATCAGAAACTTCTGAACCAGATTGTCCGATACCCGAAGTTTCAAGAATAATTACATCAGGATAAGCCAATTTCAAAACATTCAAAGCCGAATGGATGAACGGAGAAACGGAAACGTTGTTTTCCCTCGTCGCCATAGAACGCATATAAACTCTTGGGTCATTAATTGCATTCATACGAATTCTGTCGCCCAAAAGAGCACCTCCGGTTTTCTTTTTCGAAGGGTCAATCGAAATGATCGCAATTTTTTTATCTGGATTTGAACGGATAAAACGTCTTACCAATTCGTCTGTCAACGAAGATTTTCCGGCTCCACCAGTACCTGTAATACCGATGATCGGAATATTTAAGTCTTTTGATTTTTCGTCAATTGCTTTTACTAATTCAGGTTTTTCTTCTGAGAAGTTTTCAACTGCGGAAATGATTTTAGCTATGCTTGTAGAATTTTCAAAACTAATTGAATCTAAATCTTCTGCAGTTACTTCTTTTCCTGTTGCAAAGTCTGATCTTTTCACCAAATCATCGATCATTCCCTGAAGACCAAGTTCACGACCGTCGTCCGGAGAATAAATTCTGTCGATTCCGTAAGACATGATATCTTCGATTTCTTCAGGCAGGATTACACCGCCACCGCCACCAAAAATTTTGATTTGCGGAGAGTTTTTCTCTCTTAAAAGGTCATAGATATATTTAAAATATTCGTTGTGGCCACCTTGATAAGAGGTCAGTGCAATTGCGTTAGCATCTTCCTGAATCGCTGTATTTACAACTTCTTCTGCAGATTTGTCGTGACCAAGGTGGATTACTTCGCATCCCGTTCCCTGAATTACACGACGCATGATATTGATTGCAGCATCGTGCCCGTCGAATAACGACGCAGCTGTTACAATTCTTACTTTATTTGTTGGAGTATATTTTTGGGTTTCCATAAAAAATCTAGAAATTTCTGAATTCCAAATATAACAATAAATTAAAAACCGATAATCTATAATTAATTGGTTGGTTTTTAAATGATTAATCTGTTTTTAGTGTTGTGGTTTTTTCCAACTTAACAAACATTCGTTCTGTTGTTTAGATATTTATATATTAAATATTTGGTTCAAATGTTTTATTAAATATTTGTTTTAGAATAATATAAGCTTTAACGATATGTTTAAAATGATTGCAAAATTTAATTCTTTATTTTTGCACTATTATATTATAGTATGAAAAGAGCGTTGATTTATTTTATAGTAGGAACCGGAATTATTTTTATGTTCAACTATTTATTTATGGAAACCAAAGATCTTGGTTTAGAACTTTATTATGCTTTGGCCTTCGGTCTTGCATGGGGATTGGCTTATTTTTTAGATGATGCTAAATTTTCTCTTTTCAAAAAAATGGGATTGTCTTTTGGTGCGATGGCGCTTTTGGTGGCTGTAGGAGCTCTTATTTTTAGTTTAGAATTGGCAATTCCTTCCATTATTAAGTTTTCGACTGTTTTTGTTGCTTATTATTTATTTGCAAGTTTCAGAGGAAGTAAATCGTTGCGTAATTAATCAGGAAATCATTTTTGGAAACAAATTGGCGGAGCACATATTTGCCGGATTTTTAATTTATATAGGATTGGATCTCACCTTTTAATGGATAAATATTGATTCTTTTGAAAGTGCTAACTTATTAAATATCTTTATTTTCAATACTTTAATTTAAAATAAGTTTTCAGATTAGAAAAATATGTGTACCTTTGCACACCCTTTTAAGGGAAAAATTATGTTTAATCTTTAACTAAAACGTGTGAATACATTAAGTTACAAAACTGTTTCAGCGAACAAAGCTACTGCTAATAAAGAATGGGTTGTGGTAGACGCTGAAGGACAGCCGTTAGGAAGACTAGCTTCTACGGTTGCAAAGATTTTGAGAGGTAAGCACAAAGCAAACTTTACACCTCACGTAGATTGTGGTGATAACGTTATTGTTTTGAATGCTGGGAAAGTTACTCTTTCAGGAAACAAGTGGAACGATAAGACTTACATCTGGCATACAGGTTATCCTGGTGGACAGAAGTCTATGACAGCTCTTGAACTTCAGAAAAAAGATTCTTTAAAAGTATTGGAAAAATCTGTAAAAGGTATGCTTCCAAAAAACAGATTAGGATCTGCATTGCTTAAAAACCTTTATTTATATGAAGGAACTGAGCACAAGCATGAAGCTCAACAGCCTAAAACAATTAATGTTAACGAATTTAAATAATTAATTATGTCTATAGTTCACAAAATCGGAAGAAGAAAAACTTCTGTAGCTAGAGTTTATGTAAAACCAGGAACTGGTAACATTACAGTAAACGGTAAAGATGCTGCAAATTATTTCTCTACAGACGTGATGGTTTACAAATTAAACCAGCCGTTTATCCTTTCTGAAACTGTTGGTCAGTATGACGTTACCGTAAATGTTTTCGGTGGTGGTAATACAGGTCAGGCAGAAGCTATCAGATTAGGTATTTCTAGAGCACTTTGCGAAATTAATGCTGAGTTCAGATTAGCATTGAAGCCTGCAGGTTTACTTACAAGAGATGCAAGAATGGTGGAAAGAAAGAAACCAGGTCAGAAAAAAGCAAGAAAGAGATTCCAGTTCTCAAAACGTTAATTTCGAGATTCAAGATCTCAGACACAAGATTCAAGATTTTTTCAGTCTTCAATCTCGGCTCTTGGTTCTTGTCTCTATTATCTAAACAAAAATTGCCCGTTACGTTTAGCATCCAAACGCTTCTCCCATCTAAAGAAGTTGTTGATTGTTTAAGAAACGGAAAGTAAACTAACAAAAACAGAAAACATGGCAAAAGCAAATGTAAAAGACCTTCTAGAGGCTGGTGTACACTTCGGTCACATGACTAGAAAGTGGAATCCAAATATGGCTCCATACATTTTTATGGAGAAAAATGGTATTCACATTGTAGACTTACATAAAACAGCTGTTAAATTGGATGAAGCGTGCAGCGCTTTAGAAAAATTAACTTCTGCAGGTAAAAAAGTTCTTTTCGTAGCTACTAAGAAGCAAGCGAAAGAAGTAGTTGCTAAGCACGCTGCTGAACTTAATATGCCTTATATTACAGAAAGATGGCCGGGAGGTATGTTAACGAATTTCGTTACAATCAGAAAAGCTGTAAAGAAAATGAACTCTATCGACAAAATGAAAAAAGATGGTACGTTCGAAACTTTATCTAAAAAAGAAAGATTACAAGTTGACAGACAAAGAGCTAACTTAGAGAAAAACTTAGGTTCTATCTCTGACATGGTGCGTCTTCCTTCTGCAATCTTCGTTGTAGATATCATGAGAGAACACATCGCTGTAACTGAAGCTAAGAAATTAGGTATTCCAGTTTTCGGTATTGTTGATACAAACTCTGACCCTAGAAAAGTTGACTTCGTTATCCCAGGAAACGATGATGCTTCTAAGTCTATCGATATGATCTTGAGCGTTGTTTCAGAATCTATCAAAGACGGTCAGTCTCAGAGAAAAGCTGATAAAGAAAAATCTAAAGAAGAAGGAGAAGTAGTTTCTGCTGATAAAGATACAGATTTCGATTCTGCTGAATAATCTGAAAATTATCTTTAAAATAATAAAACCGCTGAATTTATTCAGCGGTTTTTGTTGTTATAGCTTTTAGAAATTGCTATTTTTTCTTCTTTTTTTTAGAGGAAACATTCTGTTTTGTTTTTTCTAAATCTTTACTGAGCCTGTTTTCTGCGATTAATTCTTTTTCGGATATTGCTTTGAATCCCGGATTCTGTAAAACAACAACCAGACTTTTGTTAATCTCTTTTGAGCTTTGATATTTTACATCACAAACATTTCCCGAGAAAGTATAAGTATCTTTATTCAGGACTATAAAATTTTCACCTTTCGCCGGAACGGCAAGATTGTAAAATTTCTTTCCGGAGATTTCTAAAACCAAGTTACAATCAGAATTATTTTTAAGCAGGAGAATAGCTTCATTGTGAGTAATATCTTCATTAAACATATTGTTTAAAAGCTTTTTGGTCTTCTCTCTATGTTCTTCTGAAGTTTCAGACATTAGTTTTTTTAAAACCTCCAGATTAGCTTCAGATTTTTTTTTGCTGTTTAACTGGTCTGGTAATTCCATGAAAACGGGTCTTGCTTCCATAGGTCTTGCATTTTTTGCACCTTTCGTCCATTCGGCATTTTTCAATGCGATGATACGCTGTTTTAGAATTCTTGTTTTAGGATCTTCGGGATGTGCTTTCCCAAGATATTCTTCAATCTCACTAATATTTGTGCTCTTAAGAACGTCAACTTTGTCAACCGTATTACTTGCACAAGATGAAAGAATGAGACCGAAGAAGAAAAAAGTAAGTGTTTTTTTCTTCATCAAATTGTGTTTTTTATTTTTCCGAATATGATCCGGAAGTTTTGTTGATTACAAAGTTAATCAAATTATGAATAAAATTCTTTTAGTTTGATAATTTTATACTGAAAGAATTGGTAACGTATTTTGTTTTCTCATAAACTGAATTGCAAAGCATTCCCGATACATTGTAATTCTGATTTTTAGGAACCATTGCAGACCCTATTTTATTAGCTCCAATCGGAATTTTTTTGAAATAGTTTTTACCACTAATTGTTAAAACCATATTGCAATTCGATTTATTTTCTACAGAAATCGAGACGGTTGGACTGTTTGAAGAATCATTCAACAAGCTGTTTAAAACTTCTGCGGTTTCAGGTTTGTAGGTCTTTAACAAAGCTTGATATTCTCTTTCGGTTTGTACATTAGGATTAATATGTATTCCGCTATTTGGATTGACTGGAGAAGACTTATATATTGGTCGTTTAGAATTATAATTTGTAGTGCCGCAACTATTCAGAAGCAAAGTGATAAAAAGAGAAAAGAGAAGAAACTTTTTCATAGTAATATATTCCAGATTTAAATTTAAACTTTTTATTAAACTCATAAAAGCTTGCTTTATTGCCAAAAAAAAGCTGCAAATAATTTACAGCTTCAATATTGATTTAATTAATCTTAAATTTTATATACGTAATTGTTTTTCCTTTTGCTGAAAACAATTCTTCATAGTATGTTCGAATGTCTCTTAAATGAGGCGTATTCGGATCATATTCCAAAGCTCCGTAAATATCGTGATGGGCAGAAATAATTTCGTAACCGGCACCTTGTAAATAACCTAAAGTATAGCCATGCAAAAACTCTGAATCGGTTTTTAAATGTACAATTCCACCAGGTTTTAAAAATTTCTTATATCTTTCAAGAAAATCAGGATGCGTTAATCTGTGTTTCGTACGCTTATATTTTATCTGCGGATCCGGGAAAGTAATCCAGATTTCGTCAACTTCGTTTTCAGCAAAATAATATTCTACCAATTCGATTTGTGATCTTAGAAAACCAACATTGTGCATTCCGTTTTCTACTGCTTCTTTTGCACCGAACCAAAATCTTGCTCCTTTTATATCAATTCCGATAAAATTTTTATCTGTGAAAGTTTTTGCAAGACCTACTGTGTATTCACCTTTTCCACAACCTAATTCTAAAACGATAGGTTGGTTGTTTTTAAAGAAATCTTTTCTCCAGTTTCCTTTCAGTTCAAAACCATTGAGGGCTTCTTCTCTTATAGGTTGTACAACGTTTGGTAATGTTTTGTTTTCTGCGAATCTTCTTAATTTATTTTTGCCCATGAATTATATGAAATGCCGCAAAATTACGAAAATTATGCAGCATTTAAATTTTTAATCGAAACGAAAAACGTTAGAACTTATTTTGATGAACTTCCCAATGCTACCATTAATGGTTTTTGGATTGTTTTTTGTGAGGCATACTGCGCTCCGCAAACTATACTTGTAAATAAATAATCTCCTTTTTCTACAACAATAGAGTTGTCGCCATGAGCCGGAACAGGAAGTCTGTACTTTGTATTTCCGACACCTTCAATTCTTACGATAATATTACAGTCAGATTTGTTTTCAATCATCACAATGCACTCTTTTGAATTCGGATCATTGTCAAATAAAGAATTCAGGATTTTTACGGTTTTATTTTTATGTTCTATAGGATTTTCTCCCATCAACATATTAAATTCAGAAGCTTCTGTATCAGCAATTACTTTGGTGTTTTTTGCTGCAGAAGAAGAGGTTACATAGACGTTTTGCGCTGAACTTGGCGTATAAACGATCGCAGACTGACCAATCTGTAATTGTTTTTGATATTTTAAGATTTGCTTTTGTTTGATCATTGCATTCATCTCCTCGAAAGAAACTTTTGTAGAGGGACCTCTCTTCAGTCTCGCAAGGTTATCCTGCATTTCTTTTACTTTCTTATCACCGGGTGGAGCATTTTTGATATAATCTTTCATAAAATCCATTACTCTCGGTTTCAGAACAGATCTTCGAGGATCATCCGGATGCGCATCTCTCAGGAAGGCGTTGATTTCATAGATATTCTTGCTTTTAAGAATATTGCTGTAATCTTTACCCTGCTTCTGTGCCGAGAATGTAAGAAACAATAAAGTGGTGAAAAGTGAAATTACCTTTTTCATTGAAATAATATTTGGTGACGTGGTCTAAATAAATTTTTAAATTATTTAGACCTTTGGTGTTATTAGTTTGAATAAAATTAAACAAATTTTTAAAAAAGAGTGTTCTTTAAAGTGTTAAGATTTGTTTTTGGTGAATTTTTTTAACTTAAATAATTATTTTACAACCTCCTGAAGATGTGAATTTTTTAATCTTCTTTGGTATATAGGAAGATACTTCTCGATAGGTAATTTTATAGCTTCAAAATTTCCGCTTTGTAAATACACTTCGATATTCTCTGAAGTATAAACAAACTGTAAGAAGTTATCGATAAGGTTTTCAGGGATTTTCAATCTTGTGAAATAGTCTTTTCCTAAATAATTTTTGATGTTGGTTACAGAGCTGTTCATTCTTTCGTAAGCTACCAATCGTTGTTTTTTCTTACGGTCACCGGAAAGAATATCAAATATACTTTCTAAACTGAACGTAAGACCGCCGTCTCTTAAACCTGCAACAGAAAGTACGGGAGAAGTACCATCACCCTTCGGTTCGGGAAGACCAATTACTTTTTTCAAAGCAAGTGCTTTATCTTCTTTGCGGATAGAATTTACATCATATCTCAAGTTTCCTGTAGGTCTGAATCTGCTGATCACAACCTCCTGAATATCATAATACGCTACTTTTAATTCTACTAAATTTTTAGAGCTGAACATTTGTGGGGTCAGCTTTACATCTTTTCTTTCTGTAATAATTGATGTAAAACGTATAACATCTCCGGGTTCTGCTTTTATGTTAAATTCTCCACTATAGCTTGTAAGAACAGTTTTGAGTGTTGTAAGATTGGTCACATAAACCTGATTAAGGTACAGTACCGAATTGTCTCGTAAAAAGACTTCACCGGAATAATTCTGCGCATTAATCTTACTTATAAAAACCAACAATATAATTAATAAGAGTTTCTTCATATGTCGTGCAAAATTACATAAGAATTACGTCAGTTTTTATGTGAGATTTATCAATATGTGGTTAAAGTTATATTAAACTTTATAATAAACTGTTAATAAAGGATTATTAGGCTTAAAGTTATTTATCCCAAAGGCTGTTGTTTCTGTGTTTTACCAATAGCCAACTAGAATATTTTACGCTGGTTACATTGCCTAGTTCTGTCCAGCTTATAAAATACCAATACGTTGCAGTAGAAACCGGTCTTCCTTTCATGTTTCCGTCCCAGGTAAATTTGTTGGAAGGCGTTCCACGGAAAACTTCTGCACCATATCTGTCAAAAATTCTAAACTCAAGATTGTCTTTACCCATCAATGCAGAATAATCTATTTCATCATTTCTGCCGTCACCATTTGGTGTTATGGTATTAATCAGATTAATGATTACAAAATCTTTTTTCACAATATCGCAATTCAAAGAATCTCTCACATAGATTGTGTAAGTTCCTCTTACAACATTGGTAAATACATTAGAAGTCTGCCAAATAAAACCGTCAAGAGAATATTCGTAAGCAGGTGTACCACCACTTACACCGATTGTCACAGTAGATCCGTTGATGTCAATTGATGTAATCACCGGTAAAGTAGATTCTGAAACATTTACAAACTGTCTGTAAACACATCCGTTAAAACTAAGTTCAACCCAATAATTACCAGCAGGAACATTAGAAATTGCAGGCGTTGTATCACCTGTGCTCCAAAGGTAAGCATCAAATCCTGGACCTGCATCTAAGTTCGTATTAGTTTTAGGACAAACTACCTTATCTGATAAAATATCAGATTTTTTAGGAACCTTAAGATTGATTCTTATGGTAGCTACATCCGGACAGAAACCACTTTTTTCAAATCTTATGTAATAAATATGAGATCCGGTAAGGGTTACTGCACCACTAATTGGCGAGACGTCATTTTGCGCATCTGCAAGAGTTGCATGATAAGTAATCGTAACAAGTGGGTCTACAGTAAACTGATTTAAGAAAAATGATAGATTCATCGGTTTTATTCCGTCTAAATCGTCATCGCAGAAATCGGTGTTGAAAGTATTTTTAATTAAAGTAAGTTTCGTACCCACTGTAAAATTGACTTGCTGAATAACAGGAGCACATCCATCAGGAGATTCTACACGAATAAAAATAGTAGTATTGGTGTTGTAGCTCCAGTTATTTGGGAGCATGTTTGCGTTTCCTAAATTGGCATCTGCTAATTGAGCATAATATCTTACGTTGGTAAAATAAGCTGGGTTATTTAATATTAATTGGGTAATATCTGAAAGAACGACATTCACAGTTCCATCCATATTTTCATCACACTGATTTCCCATATTGGCGGGAGTAACGATTGCTAAAGGAAATAAATTTAATGTAATCTCTGCAATGCTTTTACATCCTGTAGGATTTTTTACAACGGCATAAACGATAGTTCCATTCGGTGCTGAATATGTTGTGGGAACAGTTATTAATGCTGCTAAATTTTCGTTTTGCGCATCAAATAAACTTGGGTAATAAGTAATCGTAACCGGTGTGTTTGTAGTAACAACAGCCGTTGTAAGATTAAAAGTTCCGTTGCCGTTGATATTACAAGCGTTTAATGTTGCATTGTTTATGGTTACAGGATGAATATTAATAGTTACTGTAACGGTTTCGCAATCTGTAAAGTTGGGATCATTTCCGCAGAAAGTATAAACAAACGTGTCGGTTCCTCCAGCTGAAGGATTGGTTGCGGTATAGGTAATAACTCCTGTTGCTGCATTAATAGTTGCAGTTCCTAAAGTTGGAGCAGTGGTAATGGCAACAGTTGAAGCTACCGGAGTCTGCGTAGAACTTGTAAATGCGGGAGTAATCACTTTTGTACCACAAATATTGTACGTTACAGCAGTTTGTTTCATACAGTTTAAAACTTTGAAAGGTGCTGTTATAAGCGGTGCACAAGTTCCCATAGTGACCGCACAGGTGTAATTTCCTGATCCGGTAGGAGTATAGGTAGACGATGTAGCTCCCGGAATAATGTTTCCATTTACATACCATTGATAAGAGTCATAAATAATTGGGTCTACGGTAAGTACGATTCCCGGAACACAGTCTCCACCAGATTTTAAAATCACTGGTTTCGTAGAGAATCCTGCAAAAAAACCACCATATCCTACAGCATCACTTCCTGCAGTAATTCCTGCAGTAATTGCTTTTGTTGAAGTTACCGTAATTGTTCCTGTTGTATTGGGAATGCCGTATGTCACCCAGTTGGTTGTACCGGTCATATCAAACGGCCCCGTTCCTGGAGGAGGAGGGTTTCCGTTTACAAAAACAGTGGCTCCTCTTTCTGTAATAAGATTTAATTTGGTTGGAATGGCAAGGATTCCTGTAGGATTGTTATTGGTATGTACAAAGTTTTCGTTAATGAGTCCAATCTCATCAATCTGCTTTGGAAGATAACAGTTAAGCGCTGGAATGAAATTAAAACCACCTGTTGCAACTTCATTTCCTGTGGTAGCTGCACCTGCCAATATTTGATACACGTAAGCATTTTTGCTTGTTACCACATAAAGATTATAATGAGTGGTCCCCTGAAGCTGATATTTTGTGTCAGGAATTACAAAATATTGCCCGGTATTCAGGTTAGCAATAGGTGTCAATTCATTATTTACGTAGACTGCTGTGTTATCTTGAGTGGCAATTACCACTGCACCTTCCATATTGCTGCCGATATTTCCGTTCCCTTTTACAAGAGCAAAAGTAGTCCCGAGCTGATTTACTGGTATCGACTGATCCATCAAAATATCAGAACTGGTAGGATTGTTTCCTGCATATTGTCCATTGAAGTTTCCGTTGGTAATGTTTACAGGTTTTGTGGCTACAATTTTAGCTCCAATAAACCCATCAAAATTTCCGGTGATATTTCCAATACCGTCAATAATATAAGATTGTCCCTTGTTTAAGATAAAAGTTAGGGTAGGGTTTGTTGCTCCCGATGTTCCGTTTGAGAACTGTACTGTATTTTTGTATCCGGATACGGTAACTGTTGTATTGTCTTCAGTTGCCAAAACACTGGTCATGAAATTGAGGATATCGTTATTTACGGTAATAGGGGCAGAGGCCGCGTGAAAAGTTGTACCTGTGGAAGCAATTCCTTTTGATGTAATAATTTCTGCGTGGTTAAAAACTGAAAATCTTAGATTCGCATAAAAGGGAAAGTCAGCTTTTAAATATAAACCTTTTGAGGTTGGTGTAAACAAATCTGTCTGAAGGGTTGTAATAATATAATCTCGAAGAACATCAAATTTTTGTGGATTGTTTTTGCTAATCGTAACTGTACCAATCACAACATTGTTATTGTAAATAGTAACAGCAAATGGAGTCGTACGGTTTGTAGAAAGATAAAGCTTTTGATAAGGATTTGGGTTTCCTGTACGATCTACCATAGGTGCAAACCAATGTTCTCGATCCAGCTGAGCAAGTGAAGTAGAGAATATATAAAAAATAAGGAAAAAAGATAAAATTTTCTTCATTTTGAACTCGATTTTACCACAAATTTAATAATAAAATACGTTAATAGTTTTAAAAATAAACAAAAACCACGATGCTGCATCGTGGTTTTTAATAATATCTGATTTAAAAATTGGTTATTCTCTGTTTTTTACTAACACCCAGCCTGAAAATTTGATAGGTGTTTTAGCTTTTCCATTTTCATTCCAGCTGATACTATACCAGTAATTTCCTGTAGAAACTCTTTTTTTACCATTGGTTGTACCATCCCAAGTATAGCCATTCTCTTTATTTCCTTGATGAATTTTGTTTCCGTATCTATCAAAGATATTGAATACTAAATTTGGTTTATTGGCAAGAGCTGAGTAGTCTAAAATATCATTTATTCCATCCGAGTTAGGGGTAATTACATTAACGATATTAGGAATAGTAATACCTACTTCAATTGGCACACAATTGAATGTATCTCTTACATAAACTTTAACATCACCTCTCGGAAGATCTGTAAATACGTTTGAAGATTGCCAGTTGATATTGTTTATTGAATATTCATAAGGTGCAACACCTCCGGTTACATATACTGTAATGTTTGTGGTAGAAACTTCAATGTTTGTAATGACCGGCTGCTCAGAAGCATACACTTTTACAGCTTGTTTGGTAGTACAGTCTCCTGTTTTCAATTTTACCCAATAAGTTCCTACTCCTACATTGGTAATAGTTTGCGTAGTAGCTCCTGTGCTCCATTCGTACCCGTCAAATCCTGGTCCTGCATCTAATACAGTTTTATCTTCTATACAAATTATTTTATCTATCAATACAGCAGATTCAATTGGTGCTAAAACAACCAAAGTTACTTTTGCAACACGATAACATCCATTTGCATTACTTACTCTGATGTAAGCTACCCCGTTTGGAGCAATATAATGATCCGGAACCAATATTTCATTCGTTTGGTTGTGGGCATCAGTGATTGATGGATAATATTTTTTAGTAACACCAAGTTGAGTAGTTACTATAGCATTTGTAAGATTAAATAATCCTGTAGCAATATTTTCTTCAAGGAAACAGGTTCTTAGTGTTGTGTCATTTACTACTGGGCTTTCTGCTACAGTTAATGTAAGGGTGATTTGTTCACAATCTACAAATTCAGGATCGTTTCCGCAGAATTTATAAACAATTGTATCTGTACCTACAAAATTATTGTTTGGGGTGTATCCAATCACACCAGTTGTAGGGTTGATGATTGCTGTACCATTTGCTGGAGGTGTAATAATCTGAACACTACCTGGCGTAAATATCTGTGAAGATGTAGTAAACTGTGGGACAATATTTAAATATCCTTCACAAACCGTTCTTGTCTTCGTCGTTTTTTCAAGACATGTAAATACTTTAAATACAGGTGTAGTTTCCGGAAGACAAGATCCTACCGTAATTGTCACTGCGTAGTTTCCAGATTGTGTTGGAGTGTACGAATTACTGTTTGCACCCGGAATAGCAATTCCATTCCTAAACCACTGATAAGTATCATAACTGTCATCTACTTCCAATATTAGTCCCGGAATACAGTCTCCGGTTTTTTTTGCAATAAGCGGTATTGAAGAAAATCCTGCGAAATATCCTCCATACCCCGAAGAACTGTGTCCTCCGTTAATTCCAGCAGTTACCGCTTTATTAGACTGTATGGCTATGTTGCCGGTAATAGGTTGTATTGCATATGTTACCCAGTTGGCATTTCCTGTCAATGGAAATGGCCCCTGTGCAGCAGTTGGAGTTATTGGTGCTCCTCCATTAACGGTATAAGTAACCGTAGCACCCACTTCAGTTAGAATATTAAGTTTTACAATAGTACCAAAAGGTATAACACTAGCTCCCCCGGTGCCGGTTGGCATTTCACCTACTTTACCAATCTCATCAATTTTTCTTGGTAAAAAGCAGTTTAAAGGGGGGATATAATTAAAACCACAGGTGGCGCTACTATTATCTACTGAGACTAACTGGTATAAATAAACATTTTTTGTAGTGCTGATTAGCATATTGGCATGCGTTCCTCCTGCCTGCACAATGTAGCTGCTTCCAGAAATCCTGTACCATTGCCCTTGGGCTAAAGTTGCAACCGGAGTTGTGGCTCCGTTTAGGTATACTTGAGTATTGTTTTCAGTAGCTACCACTATTCCTCCTTCCAAGTCTGGGAAGGTAGATCTCGTTCTTACCATTGCAAAAGTATTTCCAAGTCTGCTTGTTGGTACAGACTGGTCTAAAATGATATCTCTTCCGGCAGTAGTGCTAATTCCAAAATTAGCAGTCACATTTCCGTTAGTAAGTGTAATGGGTTTGTTTGCAACAATTTTTGCTCCCATGAATGGAACAGTAGGAGAGATTGGACCCGCAAAAATAAAAGATTGCCCTTTGTTTAAAGTGAAGGTGTGGGTGTTACTTGTCGGAGTAGCTCCAAAAAATGTGAAAACTGCTGTAGCGCTCCAGGTAGCAGTAACTGTTGTATTATCTTCTGTTGCTAAAACCCCCGCAGTAAAATTATTGGATTCAAGCTGAGTAGAAGGAGTACTTGCAACAAAGAACTCTGTACCAATACCCGCTTTCCCTTTGCTGGTTACCACTTCAGCATGTTGAGTATCGTTTACCATTCTAAGGGTACAATAAAAAGGTTTATCTGCCTTAATATATAATCCTTTATTAATTACTGTAAAAGCTTCCGAAGTAACGTTAGTGGAAATATTTACAGAAGGAACAATATAGGTTTGAGGACTTCCTTTGCTAATTGTTACAGTGCCCAATGCAACGTTATTGCTATATACAGTTACTACAAAAGGGGTTACCGAATCTGTAGAAAGATAAAGTGACTGAGCTGTAACAGCTGTGGTCGCATAGTATGGCGCTATCCAATGCTCTGTATCTCTTTGAGCAGAAACATTGATGCCAGTAATCATTAGTAAAAAAATGAGTAAAAATTGTTTCATAAGCGTAGAATTAGGATTTTTACAAAATTAATGTAAAAAAAGATATGTTTTAAGAATATTTTTAAAATATTCTTATTAATGTTATTTAAAAAGCCATAAATCTATATTATGGCTTTTTTATGATAATACTTTTAGTTATTCTCTGTTTTTTACCAGGATCCATCCAGTATATTTTATAGGCGTTTTTAGCATATTTGGTTCCGTCCAGTTGATATGATACCAATAAGTACCTGTTACTATCTTTTTATTAGAATGGGTTCCATCCCATCTGTAATTATTAGACTTATCCCCGGTAAATATTTTATTACCATATCTGTCATAAATTACAAAGATAAGATTGTCCTTGTAAGCTAATTCTCTGTAATCTATATAGTCATTAACGTTGTCTCCATTAGGAGTAATTGCATTTACTAAATTAGGTACAGTAACTTCTACTGAGATAGGGTTACAGTTGAAAGAATCTTTTACATAGAACGTATGTTGCCCTCTTGTAAGATTGGTAAATACATTAGAATCCTGCCAAGCGGTTACTCCGTCTACAGAAAACTGATACGGTGCTATTCCTCCGGTTACAATTACAGTAGCTGTATTGTTAGCTATTTCAATTGAAGTAATAACAGGATCTTGTGCTTTCTTTACGCTGACAAGTTGTTTAACAGAGCATCCTGAATCTTGAAGGATTACCCAATAATCACCTACTGCTACTCCTGCTATTGATTGGGTAGTCGCACCTGTGCTCCAACGATAAGATTGATATCCCGGACCTGCATCTAAAGTAGTTCTGTCGTCAATACAGATGTATTTGTCAACCAATAGAGGAGATCTTTTTGGAGCGGTTACCTTAAGGTTAATTTTAGCAATCGCATAGCATCCATTTGAGTTGAAAACTCTTGCATATACAGATCCGTTTCCTGAAATATAAGCATCAACTCCTACAATTTCATTGGTTCCGTTACTTGCATCTGTAGAAGTAGGATAGAATTTTTTGGTAACCGGTGCTTCAGCTGTTATATTTGCATTTACTAGATTAAATCTTCCCTTAGTTTCGTTGTTTTCTATGAAACATTCTGTTAAAGTTGCTTCCTTAACTACTGGAGTAGGAAAGAAATCTAAAGTAATTTTAGCATTTCCTACACAACCTTCAGCTGTTAAAACTCTTACATATACTGAGCCTAATCCTGAGAAATAATTCGTTGGATTAGTAATCTGATTGGTGTTTGCATTTAAATCAGCCAGGGTAGGATAGAATTTTTTTGTTGTTGGTACAGCATTGTCTGTTACATTTGCTGTAGTTAAATCGAAAAACCCTTTTCCTGCGTATTGACAAGCTTTGATGGTTCTGTCTGTCAGTACAAAAGGAACCACATTTAAATTTAAAGTTATCTGTTCACAATCTACAAACTCAGTAGCATTACCACAGAATTTATAAACAATTTTATCTGGGCCTATATATCCCGCGTTTGGAACATACGTTATTACTCCTGTAGATGGATTAAGTGTGGCTGTACCTTTTGTTGGTTGTGTAATAATTACCACAGTTCCTGGTGCTGGTATTTGAGTTGAACTTGTAAATGTTGGAACAATTGCTTTAGTACCACAGATATTTATCGTTTGAGTAGTTTGTCCCAAACATGTAAAGACCTTGTATATTGGAGTTGTCACAGGTGGGCAAGTTCCCATAGTTACCTTTACAGTATAGTTTCCGCCAACAGCAGGAGTTATTGTGTGAGAAGTTGCTCCCGCAATTGGTGCATTGTTCAAAAACCATTGATAGCTGTCATAACCATCATCAACTTCTAAAATAATTCCCGGAATACATTCACCAGTCTGTTTTGCAATTACAGGAATTGATGAGAATCCTGCAAAGTATCCGCCGTAACCAGAAGTGCTATACCCTCCATTGATACCTGCTGTAACTGCTTTGTTCGATACAATTGTTAAATTTCCTGACATCAATTCTAGTCCATAAGTTACCCAAGCGGTGCTCCCATTAAGAGGAAACGGACCTTGTGCAGCTGTAGGAGTTATTGGTGCACTTCCATTGGTCGTATAAGTAACAGTAGCGCCTGCTTCTGTGATGATGTTTAATTTTATATTCTGTTGAGTAGGAAAGGGAACAACACTTGTGCCACCCGTTCCTGTAGGCATTTCGTCAATTTTGGGTAATTCGTCAATTTTTCTTGGTAAAAAACAATTTAATGGCGGAATATAATTGAACCCACCTGTTTCATCCTGATTTAGAATAGACACCAATTGATATAAATACACATTTTTAGAGGTAGTAACAAACATATTAAAATGTCCTGATGTACCTTGAGCAACATAATCATTACCTGATATTCTGTACATCTGACCTTGGTTGAGTGTTGCAACTGAGGTTCCTGATCCATTAAGGAATACCTGAGTATTGTTTTCTGTAGCTACAATAATGCCTCCTTCCATATCTGCGGAAGAAGATCTGGTTCTTACCATAGCAAACGTACTTCCCAATCTTTCCACCGGTACCGATTGGTCTAATATAATATCAGATCCGCCGCTGGTAACATTCCCAAAATTACCATTCACATTTCCGTTGGTTAATGTAATGGGTTTGTTAGCTATGATTTTGGCTCCTATAAAGTTGTTGATGTTTTGACCGCCCGCTCCTGCTAATCCCGCATATACAAAGGACTCTCCTTTATTTAACGTAAATGTATTGGTTGTTGTGGCGGGTGCTCCACCTATAAAAGTAACGGCCGCATTCCAGGTAGTCGTAACTACTGTATTGTCTTCAGTTGCCATAACTCCTGCGGTAAAATTACTTGAAGTAGCGGTAGACGGCGTTGCCACTACATAAAATTCTTTTCCTGTGCCTGCTTTTCCTTTACTGGTGAGGATCTCCCCATGGGTAGTGCCACTTACCAATCTTAATGTACAAAAAAATGGTTTAGTAGCCTTAAGGTAAAGACCTCTGTTGATAACATTAAATGCGTTTGCTGCAGTATTTACCGATATATTTGCTGGAGGAATCGTAAATACTTTTGGATTTCCCTTACTTATGCTAACCACTCCTACTACATTACCCGGTGCTGTCGAACTATTACTTGTGATAGTGACATCAAAAGGAGTTACTGAATCTGTTGAAAGATAAATCGCCTGTGTAGTTGAAGAGGATGCATAGAAAGGTGCGATCCAATGTTCAGTATCTCTTTGCGCAAAAAGAGAATTGAATGTCAGAAAAACTAATACTAAGCTGAGTAGAAATCTTTTCATAAATTATGGAATTAGGATTTCTACAAAATTAAAATAATATTTAATATATTGTTAATAAATCATAAACAAAAATTAAAATCTATTCTCGATTCTTTATTAATAACCACCCAGAGTGAGAAACCGGTAATTTTGTGTCAGGCTCAATCCATTTGATAATATACCAATAAGTTCCTGTTGAAAGATTTCTTCCGCCAGATTTTCCGTCCCACTTGTAATTATTACCCGAAGATTTGTAAACTGCTGCACCATAGCGGTCAACAACTTCAATGCTTACCTGATCTTTTATTCTTAAATCAGAATAATCTAAAACATCATTTCTTCCGTCTCCGTTTGGAGTGATGGTATTAATTAAATTTAAAATTAAAAAATCTTTGATGACTGGTTGACAACCATCTCTTCCTATGACATAAACTTTGTAAGGGCCTCTAGATAAACCTGTAAATACATTAGAGTTTTGATAATCTGAACCATTTAATGAATATTGGTATGGTGCATTACCTCCCGTAACATTAATTGTGGCAGTAGTTCCTGTAACAACAATGCTCGTAATAGTTGGAGCTTGTGCTGCTGTTACCGTTACGGTTTGTCTGTAAATACAGCCATTAAAACCTAAATCCACATAATAAGTTCCTACGCCAACAGTAATGGTAGAAGTAGTGGCTCCTGTATTCCATAAATAAGAAGTGAATCCGTCTCCTGCATTTAAAACTGCTTTGTCATTTGAACAAATAATCTGATCTTTCAGAACCTCAGATTTTTTTGGAGATCTTAAGCTGATTTTTAAAGTTGCTGTATTCGGACATCCGTTATTACTCGTAAATCTAATATAAAATGTAGCCGGAGTGGTAATAATTTGATTTACTGCTAATCCGTTGATTCCTGATTGCGCGTCTGCCAAAGTTGCGTGGTAAGTTAATGTTACAGAAGGATCTGCAGTAAACTGATTTCTATAATCATTTAGATTAACACTTTGCGAACCATTTAAATCATTATCACAGATTTCAGCAGTAAAGTTTGTAGTAAGTAAGGTGATTTTATTACCTATAGTAAAATTAATTTGTCCAAAAGCAGTCGGGCAAATTGTACTTGTACCGTCTACTCTTATATAAACGGTTGTTGCTGATGTATAAGTCCAGTTAGTTGGAAGTGTGTTAGTATTTCCAGCATTTGCATCAGCTTGACTTAAATAATATCTTACCGTAAAATTGGCAGAATTTGTTACAACTTGTGGAGTAATAGTAGAGAAATTTACGTTCACAATTCCGTCAAAATTATCATCACAAAGATTACCATTAAAATTTGCGATATTAATATTAGGAACAGCATTTACTTTGATTGCTAAACTTGCGGTGTTAAAACACTGTGTTGCATTTGTAAATCTTAAATAAAAAGTTCCCGTTGCTCCGTTATTGATTGTTTGCGTTGCCGGAATTGCGTTTGCACCAGATTGTGCATCTGCCAAACTATTGTGGAAAGTAACATTGGTTCCAGGATCTGTAGTGAAAATGTTTTTATAAGTATTTAGATTCACTGTTTCAGATCCATTCATATCTGTATCGCAAATTTCTACAACGTGTGTTGGAGTTAGCAAAGGAACTTTGTTTTTAATAACAAAATTAATTTGCCCAAAAGCAGGAGGGCAACCGTTTGTGCTTTCAACTCTTACATAAACTGTAGTGTTTGTAGAGTAGTTCCAGTTAGTAGGCAATGTGTTATTATTTCCTGCAGTTGCATCAGCCTGATTTAAATAATATTTTACAGTAAAATTCGCTGAATTGGTAACAATTTGTGGAGTAACTGTTGCAAAATTGATGTTGATAACTCCAGAAGAATTATCATCACAAAACTCTGCATTATAAGTACTTGTATTGATGTTTGGAGCCTGATTCATTGTCAATGTAATCTGTGCAACTTTAGAACATCCGTAAGCCGAAGTTACATTAGCATAAATAATTCCTGCAGGTCCTGTATAATTGGTTGGATCAGTAATTTGCCCTGTTAAATTTGCATTGGTAAAATAAGTAATATTGGCTCCAACAGCTGATGTAACACTTGCAGTCGTTAGATTATAGGTTCCATTTCCTGCAGCGCTATTACAAATGCTTATTGAGGCATTGTTTACCTGAAGAACATCTGTGTTGATGATGATTCTAAAATATTCAAAAGCAAAAGGATTTCCATTTCCCTGAATATAATAAACAAATTGGTCTGTAGTATTTACAGTCGTTGCATTGGGGGTGTAAGTAATTTGTCCTGTGGTTGGGTTTACTGTTGCGGTTCCATTCGTTGGCTGAGAAATAATTGCAGTTAATGATGGAGCAATGGTTTGTGTAGAACTAGTAAATGCCGGAGTAATCACTTTGGTATTACAAGACCCGATGGTAAAAGTTGTTGTAGAAATTGGTGGACAAAGTGTGTAATTGTATATTGTAGTCAATTTTGTTTCACAATTATTCTTAGTTACTGAACAAGTATAAGCTCCCGCTCCATATAGTTCAGGATTAATGGAAAAGGTAGTTGCGCCTGGAATTGCAACACCATTTAAATACCATTGATAACCATCGTAATTATTATCAACCTGCAAAAGAATTCCGGCGTAGCAATCACCGGTTTTTGTAATTGCCGGAACTGATGAAAATCCTGCAAAGTATCCACCGTATCCTACAGCGCCACTTCCTGCAGCAATTCCTGCGGTCATTGCTTTCGTAGAGTTTAATGTTACATTTCCTGTTACATTTTGGATAGAATAACTTACCCAATTCGGATTTCCTGTTACAGGATAAGGTCCGTTTCCTGCTGCAATATTACCTCCGTTTAAAGTTACGGTAGCTCCGACTTGAGTGATAATATTTAATCTTGTCGAAAAAGTCTGTCCTCCGATTCTGTTGATAAATCCAATTTCGTCAATTTTATTTGGCATAAAACAGCTTAATGGCGGGATGAAATTCATTCCCCCGAAGCATATTCATTTCCGTTGGTAGCACCCGAAAGAAGTTGGTAAACATATACATTTTTAGTTGAAGAAATATTCATATTATAATGACCATTTCCCTGATGTTGGTATCTTGTACTTGGTACTAGATAATGTTGACCTTCATTAAGATTTATTACAGCTCCGCTTCCGTTAAATGTGATCTGCGTATTGTTTTCTGTAGCAATAATCAGAGCGGTTTCCATTTCAGAAGTTACCGTTCCATTTCCTTTTACCACTACAAAATCTTTTCCTAAACGATCTACAGGAACCGCCTGATCCATCAAAATATCATTGTTGGTAAGGTTTTGAGAAGTATAGGCTGCGTTAAAGTTTCCGTTGGTCACAGAAATAGCTTTTGTAGCAACAATTTTTGCGCCTACTAGTCCTGTTTTATTGATATTAGAAGTAGAACTTACAACATCTAAGATGTAAGATTTTCCTTTATTAAGTGTAAAAGTTCTTGTGGGTGAAGATATTCCGTCTGAAAAAGTAATACTCGGATTGTAGCCGGAAATTGTAACAACTGTATTGTCTTCAGTCGCAGTAACTCCGATTGTAGCATTCATATGGTTTTCAGATCCTGAAATAGGAGCTACTCCCGCATAAAATGTTGTTCCTAAACCGGCTGCTCCTTTTGAAGTAAGAATTTCAGCATGATTCGACATTGCAAACCTATAATTGGCAAAGAATTTTTTAGGACCTTTCACATTCAATCCCATGTTATTTGGGGTAAACAACTGGTTTTGAGCTGAAGCGATCAAAAAACTATTGGGAATAATTACTTGTGTCGGATTATTCTTACTTACCTGTACCGTTGTATACAATGTGTTATTGTTGAAGATCTGTACCGAAAAAGGCACTGTTTCATTGGTTGATAAATATAAATATCCTTCAAGACCACCGGTTCCGGCCTTTGCAGACATTGGAGCAAACCAGTGCTCTGTATCAAGTTGAGCATTAAGGATAAAACACCAAAATGTACAAATAATAAGTAAAAATTTTTTCATGCCTCAGTTTTAGGGGCGACAAATTTAAGTATTAATAATCAATTTTTTACAGTATTTTTTTAACACTTTTTTAATATTTAACGAAATGTGGAAAACTTAAAACTAATTTCATATATTATTAATACCGTAAATTGATGTTTTCACAAAAAAAATCCCGATGAAAGAATCATCGGGATTACTATTTTAAATTTGAAAAGCTATTATAAGCTAACTCTTACAAATCCTGTTACTTTAAGATCTCCGTTTACAGATTTTACATAATCAGCAACTGAAATAGAGTTGTCTTTAATGAAATCTTGGTGTACCAAAGTATTGTCTTTGTAGAATCTCTGCATTTTACCTTTCAAGATATTATCGATAATGTTTGCAGGCTTACCTTCTTCAGTAAGTTTGTGTCTTTCGATTTCCAATTCTTTGTCGATAGTTTCCTGAGAAACAGCAGTTTCGTCAAGAGCGATTGGATTCATTGCAGCAGCCTGCATAGAAACAGCTTTAGCAGCTTCGTCAGAACCTTCTACTTTAGCAGAAAGTGCAGTGATAGCAGCGATTTTGTTTCCAGCGTGGATGTAAGCTCCCAAGAAAGGTCCTGAGATTCTTTCGAATGCACCAATCTCGATTTTCTCACCGATAACTCCAGTTTGCTCGATCAATTTATCAGCAACAGTCATTCCGTGGAAATCTGTAGCCAATAATTCTTCTTTAGTAGCAGCGAAAATAGCCATTTCAGCTAATTCGTAAGCTAGCTCGATGAACGCTTCGTTTTTAGCAACGAAGTCAGTTTCGCAGTTTAAAGAAATAATAACACCTAAAGTATTATCTTCGTTTACTCTTGCGATTACTGCACCTTCAGAAGAATCTCTGTCAGCTCTGTTAGCAGCAACTTTTTGTCCTTTTTTTCTAAGGATATCTACTGCTTTTTCGAAGTCTCCTTCTGCTTCAACTAGAGCTTTCTTGCAGTCCATCATACCTGCACCTGTTTGGTTTCTTAATTTTGCTACGTCTGCAGCAGCTGGTGAATAAGACATAATATTTATTATTTTTTATTTAAAATTATAATTAACTTTAATAGTTTATTTTTGAGCAGGGCAAAGATAATGATTTTAATGATAAACTAAAAAATGACTTTTAACGTTATAGTATTTATTTAATAAATTTTTAAAGATTTTACATGAAAAAACTATTTCTAATCATATTCCTTTCCATTTTCAGTGTAGGCTTTGCTCAAAAGAAGAAAAAAGCCAAAGCTAAAGTTGTTGATGAAAAAGAAACAGTTATTATTTATACGCTTGAAGAAGCTGAGTCTACTGCAGAAGCAAGAATTATCGCGGGTTTTATTAAACAAAATCCGGGACACGAAAAAAACGACAAGTTAAAAAGAAAACTTATTGATATTATTATGGCAGATAATTCCATCGAGGCGAAACCGACCATAAAACCTTTAAGTAAAAATAAAATTGAAAAAATTGTAAGTAATAACGAACTTAATAAAGGTAAAACTTTAGCTTCAAATACCAATGCAAAAACGGCTGCTACACCAGAAAGAACGGTTAATTATGCTGCAGTAGGAAGTTCAAGTAAAAAATCTGAACCTAGTGCTGAAGCAAAAAAAACAGCTTCTTATTTGACTCATCTCTTCAATAATGATCCTAACGATAATGAAGCTTATATTAATATTAAAAACAAATCGAAATGCAGATTAATTGTAAAAATAAACGGGAAAAAATATTATAATCTGGATGTGCCACCAAACGGACAAAATTTTGTAATGGTTGAAAAAGGAGAATATGTTTTAACTACATCGGTTTGTGATGCCAAATATTCTTCACTCAAAAAAGTAACAAGAGATATTGAAATTCAGTTAAATGTTGCTGAATAAAAAATAATAGAAAAAATGTAAACAAAAAGCGGTTAAGAATTTTCTTAACCGCTTTTTGTTATCCTTTAAATTGCCCCATCGCAATAAACTTGTCTTGTCTGTGAGTTTCAAGTTCCTTACCTGTAAATTTAGAGAAAGCTTTTATATTCTGTAAAATAGAAGCTTTTAAATTTAAATAAGCAACTTCCGGGTCATAATGAGCTCCACCAAGTGGCTCTTCTATAATTCCGTCGATGAATTTTTCTCTCAATGCATCTTTCGGAGTAAGATTTAGTGCGTTTGCAGCATCTTCTTTGTGATCCCAGTTTCTCCAAAGAATTGAAGAACAACTTTCTGGTGCAATTACGGTGTACCAAGTGTTTTCTAACATGTACACTTTGTTACCAACGCCAATTCCTAATGCACCACCACTTGCTCCTTCACCGATAATGTAAGTGAAAATAGGAGTTTTAAGCATTGTCATTTCGAAAATGTTTCTTGCAATTGCTTCACCTTGTCCTCTTTCTTCAGCTTCCAAACCTGGATAAGCTCCCGGTGTATCTACCAAAGTAACTACAGGAATTTTGAATTTTTCAGCAAGCTTCATTAGTCTTAAAGCTTTTCTGTATCCTTCAGGATTTGGCATTCCGAATCTTCTGTATTGTCTTTCTTTGGTTGTTCTCCCTTTTTGAGTTCCTAAAATCATGATTCTTTGACCATCCAATGTAGCCAAACCACCAATCAATGCAGGATCATCTGCGAAGTTTCTGTCACCGTGAAGCTCAAGGAAGCTTCCTTTATCTACCATACCTTTAATGTAATCTAAAGTATATGGGCGATCCGGATGACGCGATAACTGTACTCTTTGCCAAGGGGTAAGATTTCCGTAGATCTCTTTTTTTGTATCTCTGATCTTGTCTTCGATCTGGCTGCATGCTAATTTTACATCAACACCACTTTCTTCTCCTACCAAAGAACATGTTTGATATTGATCCATCAGCTCTTTTATAGGAAGTTCGAAACTTAAATATTCCATTCTTGAAGTAAATTAAATCTTTCAAATGTATGAAAAATTATGAAAACCTATTTAAAATTATTTACAGCATTGCCTATTCTGGCGATACTTTCTTCTTTTCCAATGAGTTCCAAAATATCCGGAACGTCTGGCCCTTTCAATTCTCCTACCAAAGCTAAACGAAGAGGCATCATTACTTTCCCCATTCCCAAACCTTTGTTTTCAGCAAAGTCGTGTAAGTTCTGTTTGATGTTTTCTGAAACGAAATCATTGATTGAATTTAAATTTTCAGCAAATTCAGTCAAAAGATTTGAAGTTTCGTCATTCCAAGCTTTTTTTGAAGCTTTCTCATCGTAAGAAGTTGGCGCTTCAAAGAGAAACTTTCCATTTTCATAAATGTCTTTCGGGAAAGTCGCTCTTTCTTTCATTAGATGAATAATCTTTAATAATTTTTCATCATCTATATTTAAGCTTAAGTCTGAATTTTTAAGAATATCTAATAATTCTTCATTAGATTTCAATTGGATATAATGATGATTCAGAGATTCAGATTTCTCTTTACTAAATCTAGCTCCGGCTTTATGAACTTTATTTAAATCAAATTCTTTAATCATTTCTTCCAAAGTTAGATTTTCTTTATCGTCAGCAGGAGACCAGCCTAAAAGCGAAATCATATTAATAAATGCCTCAGGAAGATAACCACTTTCTCTATAACCTTTTGAAACATTTCCTGTTTTAGGATCTGTAAAGTTTAATGGAAATACTGGGAATCCGAATTTATCACCGTCTCTTTTGCTTAATTTTCCAGAAAGTCCTTTCTTTAAAAACTGTTTTACAGAAGCCGTGATTTCATTATCCTTATCATTTTCATTCAACATAGATTTAAATCTTGGACTTTTCACTTCTGAGAAAAGAGATTTAATAATTGTAGCCGATTCATCAAAAGAGAATTGATTGTTTTTGGCTACAAATTCTTCTGTGAAAGATTTTGTAATGCTATCAATGTTTTCTTTATTGATTAAAGTTGAAACATCAGGTTTTAAAATTAAAGAAAGGTGGGCAAACTGAGGAGCTTCCCAACCCATTGCTTCATATAATAAAGTGTGTAAACCTAAAGAAGGTAACCATTCTTCACCACGAATAACGTGAGAAATTTCCATCTCATGGTCGTCGATAATGTTGGCGAAGTGGTAAGTTGGCATTCCGTCGTTTTTTACCAAAACTTTATCGTCTAAAGTATCTGTATTTACCGCAGAATTCCCTCTGATGATGTCTACCAAACCTAAAGTTCTGTCAACAGGCATTTTAAATCTTACAACGTAAGGTGTTTTTGCCTCCAACAACTTTTGAACTTCCTCTTCAGAAAGTGCAAGACTGTTTCTTAAACGGTTTCTGGTTTTATTGTCATAAGAGAAAACATCGCCTTTAGCTTCGTATTCAGCACGGATTGCGTCTAATTCTTCCGCAGTGTCGAAAGCGATGTAAGCATAATCTGTTTTTAGGATTTGCTCTGTGTATTTATCGTAAATATCTCTTCTTTCAGATTGTCTATATGGAGCAAATTTTCCGCCTTTTTTAGGGCTTTCATCGGGGATGATTCCGCACCATTCCAAGGCTTCCTCAATGTATTCTTCGGCTCCTTCTACATATCTTGCAGTATCGGTGTCTTCTATTCTCAAAACAAATTCGCCGCCCTGATTTTTAGCAAAAAGATAATCATACAATGCGGTTCTTACGCCTCCCAAATGCAAAGGTCCTGTAGGACTTGGTGCAAAACGGACTCTTACTTTCTCCATTTTAAATAAAATTTTTGCAAATTTACTTAAAATTAAATGTTTTAATGATGTTTAATGTTTTCTATGTTGGGATTTTTAATCTTAATATTTACATTTGTATAAATTTTGAATTCAAAAAATATGTTAGAAATTGGCGAAAGACCTTGGGGTAAATATTATGTTTTGGCAGACGAACCTAATTATAAACTGAAAAGAATTGAGGTAAATCCGGGGCAAAAACTATCATACCAATATCATCATAAAAGACAAGAGCAATGGACGATCATTGAAGGTGATGCTACCATAATTTTGGATGATAAAGAAATAAAATTGTCTTACGGCGAAAGTATTTTCATTCCTTTAGGAGCCAAACACAGAATCATGAATCTTTCAGAAAAACCAGTTGTCTTCATTGAAGTACAAACAGGAACTTACTTTGGTGAGGATGATATTGTGAGGCTGAGTGATGAATATGACAGACAATAATTAAATGGAAAAATTAATATTATTCGTAAAAACTTACAGAGCTGATTTTGAGTCTTGTAGTAAGCTGATTAAGTCAATTAATCAACATAATAAAGATGAAATAAAACTTCTGATTTCTGTAAATGACGAAGATATTAGTTTTTTTAAACAAAATCTACAAACCGATCTTTTTGATGTTATAAAAGACAGTGATATTATTGCCATGGAAAATAAAGATCCTTGGCAATATCAACAAATTGTAAAATCTCAGTTACATAGACTAAACATCACAGAAAACTATGTGTGTTTAGATTCAGATTCTTATTTTATCAAAGATTTTTACATATCTGATTTTATTCAGGATGATGTTCCTTATACGATCATTCATCAACAGAAAGAGATGTTCTCTTGGTTGAGTAATAATCGTAAGCATTTTAAAGATGATCCGAAACAATATTTTGAAGATATAAGCAGAAAAATAATGGCTAAATTCGGACGTAAAGGGATTTGCTACGATTATGGTCCTTCACCAACAATCTGGTCAAACAAAGTTTGGAAAGATTTTCAAAAAAACTACTTAGACGCAAACAATATCAATTATCCGGATCTTATTCACGAGTTTCCGAGTGAATTTACATGGTACGGTGAATGGCTTTTGAAGAGCAATGTTATCCCTCTTTTCCCTAAAGAACCCCTTTTTAAAGTTTTTCATTATAAGAAGCAGTTTCAGGATTTTATAAAAGAAGGTCATACAAGAGAGTCAATTAAAGAGAATTATTTGGGTGTTGTTTTGCAATCGAACTGGAATCGTGACTTGAAATGGTATCAGAAAAAAATTAGTTTATAATTAAAAAATCAAATTTTGATCCCGATGAAAGTAATCTTAGACGCCGATGTAATTGCAGATTTCTATAAAGATAACCGTACCGGAATTTTTCGTGTTACTTATGAGATGTTCAAGGCTCTCAGCGAAAATAATTCAGTAGAGACTTTCTATGCTCATCTGAGTTTGTTTAATTATGAAACGAGTACAAGAGAATTAGACAATTTTTTTAATGAGAACTCCATAAAAATAAAAGCGGCGAATCATAGAGATAAAAGAAAATTTTTACCTCTTAGAAAAGAAAAGTTATTTCGAAAACTATACAAAAAGTTTGGAGTTTCCAATTTTGCCAATACTTATTTTGAAACCTTTAAAGAAGCTCAGATTTTTCATTCTTTTTATTATCCTATTAATAAAGAAATCAGAAAGTTTCCCAATTTAAAAAATGTTATTACAATTCATGATTTGATTCCTATTTTGTTTCCCGATCTCCATTTTACTTCTGGTTTTATAAAGGAAATTATTGCAAGTATTGGAAAAGACGATTATGTAGTTTGTGTTTCTGAAAATACTAAAAAAGACTTGCTGGAATTTGCTCCTCATTTGAATCCGGATCAAGTTTTTGTTAATTTATTAGCGGCTTCAAAATCACTTTTCTATGTTTGTAATGATGTCGAAAAGTTCAATGTCATTAAAGAGAAATATAATTTACCAGAGAAATATTTTCTGAGTGTAGGTACATTCGAACCCCGCAAAAATGTAGATTTTGTAATTCGAAATTTTCTTCAGTTTATTAAAGAAAATAAAATTGATGATGTAAGTTTAGTTCTTGTAGGAGCAAAAGGTTGGGATTACGACAAGATTTTCGAGCAATACAATAATGCTGAAGAATTAAAACATAAAATAATCATCACAGGAAGAGTTCCTGATGAAGAATTGGCAAGTTTGTACAGTCATGCTCATTCTTTTTATTATATGTCTTTATACGAAGGCTTTGGTTTACCTCCTTTAGAAGCTATGCAATGTGGTGTTCCTACGGTTACGTCAAATACTTCCTCATTACCGGAAGTTGTGGGAGATGCGGGAATTACTCTTGATCCTCAAGACAATAATGCATTGCAGGAAGTTATGCTTAGTTTATATCAAAATGAATCTTTAAGACAAGAATATTCTCGAAAAGGTTTGGAAAGGTCAAGACTTTTTTCGTGGGAAAAAAGTGCAGAAGATCTTATTAAAATTTATGAAAAAATTATTCAGGATTAAATTTCCTTTAATGTAATCGTTTTAGATATTTAAAGTTTTTTCCCAAAGCTCAACCGATTTTTTTTCTGAAAAATTATCCCTGAAAAAATGAATGGCTTCCTGTTTTTGTTTCTCGTAGTCTGATGAATTGTTTAAAAGGTTTTTGATAATATCTGCAAATACTTTTTCGTCATCACTTACCATACAGCCGTTATTTTTTTTGTCTGAAAAACCATCAACAGCTTTTTCGGTTCCTACAACAGGTATTCCATAAGACATTGCTTCTACAACTTTGATTTTTATGCCGGTTCCTTTCAGCATTGGGCAGATTGCAATTTTACTTGCATGATAATACGTCTTTAGATCATCTGCAAAAAATACTTTTTCAATACTTTCATGATCCGGAACATGCTTACAGATTCTTCCAATAATACAAATTTTTATTTCTTTAGGAAGAATAGGCAAAACTTTTTCAACAAACCAGTTAATCGATAATACATTGAAAGGATTGTCGCTGCCTACAAATATAAGATCATATTTTTTTTCGGTGTTTGTGTCTTCGAAATTTTCCGGAAAACTTGGCGGAATATTAATTACTTTATCTCCTAGAAAACTTTTGAAAATAAAATATTCATCCTGCGAAATGGTAACCACTTTATCGTAAAACGAAAGATTATTAATTTCTTCACCAAATCTTTTGCCTAAATCTAAGTTTTTATTGTTGTAAAACTCATTCAGAGTAATCCAGTCGTGAGTATCAACGATGGTTTTGGCTCCTTTTAAATCCTGATTGCGGATGAGGTCTGTCCAGAATTCATAATTGATAAAGATGTAATCGTACTTTTTCTTATCAAGAATAGCAGTGAAATTATCTTTTAAATATTGAGTAAGATATTGATTAGAATTTTCTTTATTAAATTTTTTCTGAATTTTATATTTCCAATACTCAAAAGTCAGTTTTTTCTTGGGTGGTTTGGTTTTTAGAACAAAAACTTCATTAATGATTTCAGGATCAATTCCTTCAGCAGTATCTCCGAAGCTATTGTAATAATCTTCTACACCAACAAGGTCAATATTTACACCTAATGATTTCAGTTGTTTAAGATTGGTGTAAGTACGCAAAACATTTCCTGCTCTTTTGGAGAAAGGACTTTCAGGAAAGAAAAATAATAAGTTTTTATTAGAAAAATTCATTAATGATTTTGTTTAGGATGAGAGTCTTTTGAAAGTTGAGGAAATAAATGCTTAAATTCGTTTTCGCAAAAAACTTAGACAAAATAATAAATTTAAAATGGGAATTAAAAGGTTTTTTAAAAATAAAATCAAGGATTATCAATTTATCAAAAATAGAAGAAAGATATCTGTCGATCTTCAGAACCTTGATTTTTTTAAAAGTCATTCATTTAATTTTTCCGCACAGACCAATCCTGAAGTTTCAATTATTATTCACGGGATCAATGATTTGAAAATGGTTCTTAATTGTCTTTATGTGATTGAAAAATACAACCAGAATATTTCCAAAGAAGTTATTGTTATTAATGAAGATACAGCAAATCAGGAATATTTAGAAAAAATAAAAGGAATAGCCCTCATTAATAATGAAGATAGCAATAGTTTAATTCAAGCAATAAATCATTCAATTGAAAAGGCAAAAGGAAAATTCATCTATCTTTTAGATTCGCATGTTTTAGTTCAGGAAAATTATTTGTCAAGTTTAATAGAAGTTTTTAATATCAAAGAAAATGTAGGAGCGGTAGGTTCTAAAATGATTTCTGCTGAAAATAGCATAATTGAAGCCGGAAATTTAGTTTTTGAAAATTCTGAAATCGTTGAATTAGGTAAGTCTAATGCAATTGATGCTCCTCAATTTAATTTTTTAAGAAAAGTAGATTTTTGCACTGGAAGTTTATTGTTCAGTAAAATCAACCAAAAAGAAGATTTAAATTTACTGAATGAAAACTTTTCTTCACCATATTTTGCAGTAGCTGATTTTTGTTTAAAGCTAAAAAAAGAAGAAAATTTAAATACTTATTATCAACCACTTTCAGAAGTTACCTGTTTTAGTAATTCTTTTAAAACAACAAATAGCAATGATAAAGTAGATTTTGCAAACCATTGGAATTTTTATTTTACAGATAAAAAGAATATAAAAAGCGAGAAAACCAATTACAGTTCCCATTACAAAATTCCAAATTTTCTTTTTCTGGAAGAAAATATGCCAAAACCAGATCAGGATTCGGGTTCAAGAAGGTTTATGGAAATTATAAAGATTCTTCAGAAAAACGGACATCACATTGTTTTAGCGGTTAAACATTTTGATGAAGCTAAAGATTCAGATTATATCCCTTATTTTCAAAATGCAGGTGTTGAAATTTGCAGAGATTATGTAAATGCTCAAAATAAAATTATAAATGTAGAACATCAGGTTGTAGACGCTTTGTCGTACGTTGATGTGATTTGGATTTTCAGACCTTTAGGTTTTAATCATTGGTACAATTTAATCAATGGTAGGATAAACGGTCAAAAAATTATTTATGATATGGTTGACCTTCATTATCTGAGATTAGAGCGTGAAAATAATTATATCGATGTCGTTACAAAAGAAAGAGAAAAGGAAATAAATTTCTTCAAAGAAAAAGAATATGCCGGAATGAATATTTCAGATGCGGTGATTTCTATCAGCGAAGAAGAAAAAAATACAGTTTCTGAAAACGGTGTCAAAAAAGATAAAATTTTCACGGTAAGTAATATTCACAAACCTGTAGAGAATGTTCCATTAATTTTTTCTGAAAGAGAAGGTTTGCTTTTCATCGGCGGTTACAATCATTTACCGAACATCGATGCTGTGAAATTTTTGCATGACCAGATTTTACCATTAGTTTGGGCAAAAAATAATCAGATTAAAATCTTTATTTTGGGACCTGATTTCCCTGCAGATTTAAAAGAAAAATACCATTCTGATCGATTCCAGATTTTGGGTTATCAGGAAACTGTAGATTTTTGGTTTGAAAATTCAAGAGTTTTTGTAGCACCACTTCGTTACGGAGCCGGAGTTAAAGGAAAAATCGGACAGGCTTTAGAATTCAAATTACCTGTAATTACCACAGGAATAGGAGCGGAAGGAATGAGTTTGGAAGATCAAAAAACAGCTTTGATTTCAGATGAAAATCCTCAAAATTTCGCAGATAAAATTCTTGAATTATACGATAATGAAAATCTTTGGCAGACTTTACATCAAAACAGTCTTTTGCCACTTTCTAAATTCTCTATAGAAACTCAGGAGCAGAATATTAAAAAGATGCTTCAGTATTTAGGCTTCGTGAATTAGTTTTTATAAATTTTCTGATACTTTTTAGGCTTAAAAAACTGATACATCAATTTTCGGTACCATTCATTGTAATATTTGGCTTTATACTTTTTATTCTCACGGATTAAGCTCATAATGTTATGAAAATCTAATCCGTTTTGTTTGTAAAAAGTATAATGTTTTTTATAGATTTCAAAGAAATTATCAGATAGTCTCGAGCTGTTGTCGATGCTTGTATTGGTCAGCGAATCTGTTGTATTTCTGATTCTGTAGAAAAATAAAAACTCATCAATTTTATGAACTTTTATGCCGATTTCAACTAAAGAAATCCAGAAATCCCAATCTTCGTAGTAGTTTAATTGAGTATCAAAACCACCCACTTTTTCAAAATCTTCTTTATAAATAAGAGCGGTAATCGGAATGCAGTTTTCAATTAAAAAATCAAAGGTATTGAACGGCTGCAAAACCCATTCTTTGTCTGTTTTTTCGAAGAATTTACCTTTTGTATAGCAGATTCTTACTTCTTTATTTTTTGAAAGAATCTGATGTGTTTTTTCTAAAAATGTTTTGTCGATAAGATCATCGCAATCCAGAAAGAGAATGTATTTTCCAGTCGCAGATTTCACACCGTTATTTCTGGCAGAAGATTGTCCTTGGTTTTCCTGATGAATGATTTTTAAATTTTTAAAAGCTTCGTTTGTTTCAATTAAATCTAAAACGGCACGTTCAGAACCATCATTCACAATAATCACTTCAAAATCCAAATAAGTTTGATCATAAACACTTTTTAAGGTTTCATGAATATAGTCTTCACCTTTGTAGTAAGGAATAATGATAGAAATTTTCTCGCTCATGTCTTAAGAAATAAGTGTTTTAAACCAGCTTTCAAAGCTATATTTATTTTTGATTTCTGCAGGAATTTCCTGATAAGGATTTTCAATAAAACTATTTAGATTCTCTTCAGCATCTTCACCGATGATGAAGATATTTTCTTGTCTGTAAAAATCGTAATTTTTCACATCCGGATTATCAGTAATTAATTTTTTTTCGTATTTCAACGCTTCAAAAAACCGGAAAGACAATCCGTTATGTTCTTTCAGTTTTAAGTCTAAAAGAGCGTTTGAGCTTTTAACCCAACTCATATTTTCATCATAAGTCAAAAACTGATTGGTGAAATTGATTTCTCCTTCAGGTTCTCTTTTTTCCCAACTGAAAAGCAGTATTTTTTGTGTGATTTTTTTCAGGCTTAAAATTCCTGAAATTTTTTTTAATGTTTCAAATCGCTCTTCTACATACGTTCCAATATAGAAAACATCATTTTTAATAGTTGGTTGATCCTTATTTTCTTCAAAATTAAAAAAGAAATTAGTCAGAAAGAAGATGTTTTTCTTTTCATCAACATCGTTTTTATCAAATACGAAAAACTTATCAAAGAATTTAAGCTTCGAATAAACATTCGGCGTTCTGTTGAGACCGTCCCAATGATTACCGATTAATTTTTTAGTTTTTGTTCTAATGATATTTAAAAATTCTTCCGAAAAAAAATCGGTAGTCATCACCAAAATCGTTTCGTATTCGGGTAATCTTTTAGCCTTTTCCAGCAATGTATTTTCTATGAAAGCTTTCCTTAGAATTTCTTTATACTTTTTATCCCCTAAAACTGTTTTTCTGTAAACATTATTAAGTTGCTCACGCCAGTTTTTATATCTGAATTTCTCATCAGAATACAGTAAAAAATCTACATTGTCATAATTCAGAGACTCAAGATTTTTTTTGATGAGGTCTGAAAGTCCTGCATAGTTATGCATGATGATGAGGATTCTGTTCATCGGTAAAAATATTTAAAGAATAAGAAAAAAGTAAAATGCTCAGATTTTAGTTTTTGGTATAAAGCTGATTTTTCATGCTGAACTTCTTTCAAAAAATTCTTTACATGTTCATTAGAATCTTTTTCGAGATAAGCAGAAAACTTTCTTTCTTTATCATTAAGCGTTCTCAGTTTTATTTTAAAATCTCTGAAGATCTTAGGCTTTTTAGCATAATCAAAACGGCTTATCAGTTTTTCTTTAGAAGCTTCATCTTTAGAATAAGAAATTCCTCCGACTTGTTGTGCGCTATGAATACGATAGGAGAGGAGTTTATCATTTAGAAAAGCAAACTTTTTCTGTTCAGAAGAAACCAATGCAATCCATTCGTCGTGATGTAAACCTTCAACAATTGGAAAGGGCAAAGCCTGATTAATAAACGATTTTTTGATAGCCATTGAAGCGCCTGTTGCAAAATTCCCAATGGTTGCAAAAATTTTAAAATAGTCGATTTCTTTTTTGTTTTCGCTTAAAAAGTTTGGGACATCCCAAACAGTATAAAGATTTTGTTGCGAACTGTTTTCATCGATAATAAATCCGTTTGAGCATACAATATCAATACTTTGGTTATTTTCAAAAAAATCGCAGATAATTTTCACTTTATTGTTTTCCCAAACATCATCCTGATCGCTTAAAAATATAATTTCGCCGCTACAAAGTGAAATGGCTTTTTCAAAGTTTTTTACGCTTCGTAAATTTTTTTGATTAATGTAGATTTTGAAAATATTTGGAAACTTATTTTCGTATTCAGCTAAGATATTTTGGGTTTGATCCGTTGATCCATCGTCGCACACTACAATTTCATCTACTTTCAAAGATTGGTTAAGAATAGAATCAATTTGTTCACGGATAAATTTTTCGCCGTTATACGTACAAAGTGCAACAGAAGTTTTTGTCATTTAGCTCAAATTAAAAACTGTATTCACCCAATTATCCAGGGTGTATTTGTAATAAATGTCGTCCGGAAGTTTTTGATAATCGGTTTCAAAAAAAGAC
Source organism: Chryseobacterium mulctrae (assembly GCF_006175945.1). NCBI lineage: Bacteria > Pseudomonadati > Bacteroidota > Flavobacteriia > Flavobacteriales > Weeksellaceae > Chryseobacterium > Chryseobacterium mulctrae. The sequence continues at coordinate 2,752,908 of NZ_VAJL01000001.1, forward strand.
TTTTCAATATTACTGAAATCGTCATTAAGAATCAAAATATTTTCAGGATTATAAAAATCGTAATTTTTAATGGTGCGATTATCAGTAATAAATTTTTTTTCCAAAGCCATTGCCTCAAAAATACGGAAACTTAGTCCCATTTGATTATCTCGCTGAAGATCAAGGATTACTTTTGTGTTTTTGTATAGTTTTGGTAATGATTGTTGAGGTATATTTTTGGTTCTGAACTTAATGATATTGATGTTTTTTGAATCAACAATCTGAGTAATCTTGTTTTTCCAACCTTTTTTTCCGGCCACAATTGTTTTAAAATTGATGTTTAAATCTTCAATCTTGTTGATTAAAATATTAAGTTTCTGCAATCGTTGCGTGTCGTACGAAGTGATGTAAAAAAGATCAAGATTGGGGTTTTGTTCCTCAAATGGACAATATTTAAGATAATTGTAATTGGTTATTTTTTTAAATCCATGTTCTTTTACATCTTCATCATCAAATGAAAAAACAGTGTCAAAAAAATGTAAAATATGTTGAGCCGGATTTCTCGACATACTGTCGTATAAATAGGCAATATTTCGGTCAGCGTACTTTCTGATCACTTTATGTACACGCTCCTCTATGCTTTCAGGATTAATGACTAAAATTTGATCCTGTTTTCCTATTTCTTTCAGAGAGTCAATGATAAAATTCTGTCTTTTTTCGTGTTTCAGATTTTTTCCGATAAAAACTTTGCTCATCGCATTTTTCACCCTTGCCCCAAAGTTTTTGTGCGTAAAAGCCCCGATGTTGATGTGGTACGCTTCTACACCTTTTTCTTTCAGTTTATTTACGATATGTTCATCATAATGCCAAAAATCAAAACTGATTAAACAAATTTTCATAAAACAAAAGTAAAGATTTTAAAGTTTAAATTTCTATTTTTGGGAAAAAGCCCATATTTTTCATGAAAAAGAATATTCTTATCGATGTTGAGCGACTTAAATATCCAAGATCAGGAATTGCAAATGTTTGCATTTCATTAATCCGAGGATTAGACGAAAAATTGTGCCATTTCAATTACACTCTTTACGGACCAGAGAAAAATATTCCTGCAACCCAGTCTGATTTTAAGATCATTAACTGGAAATTTTGGCAGAAAAAAATTAAAATAAATACTTCGCCTTTTTCATTAATTCATGTAACACATCAGTTATCAGATTATTTTCATTCTAAAAAATCTAATCAAAAAAAAGTTGTTACGCTGCATGATTTAAATTTTCTTCATGATAAAAGCTCTGCAAGAAAAATTGAGAAATCTAAGAAACTTGTTCAGAAAAATATAGGAAATGCAGATGCTATCGTCTGTATTTCAGAATTTGTAAAGGATGATTTCCTTAAAAATAAACATTTGTTTTCCCTAAAAAACGACATAAAAGTTGACGTGATATATAATGGATTGACTTTTCCTGAAAACGAAATCTTTAGTTCTGAAAAAAAATATGAGTTTATAGACAGAAAGTTTATTCTCAATATTGGGGTGCTTTTCCCAAAGAAGAATCAGGAAGTTTTGCTCAATCTTATCACTGGAAATGAAAGAGAATTGGTTTTAATCACTTCTTCAGCAAAATCTGAATACAAAGAAAAATTCCTTGAAAAAGTTAAAAAATTAGGTTTAGAAAAGAAGGTTCATATTCTTGAAAATGTAGAGAATAATGAAAAATATTTTCTGCTTCAACATTGCGAATCCTATTGTCATCCGTCATTGGCAGAAGGTTTTGGTATTCCTCCGGTAGAAGCTATGTTCTTTGGAAAACCTGTTTTTCTAAGTAATTTAACCAGCCTTCCGGAAATTGGAGGAGATTTAGCGTTTTACTTTAATGATTTTTCGTCTGATTCTATGAAGAGAATTTATGATGAAGGTATTGAAAAATTTAATGTTGATAAGGAAAACTATATAACGAAATTGAAAGAAAGAGCTTCAAAATTCAGTTATAAAAGCATGGCTGAATCTTATGAAGGATTATACAAAAGACTGTTAGATTAAAGTTTTGTTTTCCCAAATTTAAGCTTCCATTTAAAGGTTTTTAAAGAATCACCATACTTGATGTCGATACGGTTGACTTCAAATTTCTTTTTAAAAGGATAAGATGCTACATTATTTCCGATTCTCATTGCAGATTCAATTCCGATTTTGTCGAGCATTTTGAAAAATTCTTTTTTACGTTCTTTTTCTTTTGGAAATTTGCCGTAAGGATAAGCCAAAACTTTTGTGAAGTTGATTTCGTTCTGTTCTAAAATTTCAATGTTTTTTAGGAGATCTGCTTCCGCTTCTGATAATGTCATTTGTGAGAAATTTCTGTGATAATGGCTGTGCAAAGCAATTTCCACTAAATCAGGATTCAAAGATTTTATTTCATCAAAATTCATGTAGACTTTTTCATCTCCATTAAGATTGTTCTGAATAAACTCTGTAGGAATGAAAATGGTTGATTTCAATTGATGTTTTTCGAGGAGTGGAATCAGATATTGTAAGTTATTGTAATACCCATCATCGAAGGTTAAAATAATTTTATTCTCAATAGATTTTGACGCTTCTAAATCTTTGAAAAATACAGTTTTGAAATTATTTTTAATATAAATCAGTTGTTCTTCTAGATTTTCAACCGTAACAATCAAATCATTTTTATATGCGATAGATTGCGGTAAAACCTGATGATACATCAAAATTCTAATGCTTTCTTTCTTTGAAAGCCCTAAAACTCTTTTAAGAAACTGAACCATATTCTATCTGAATTTATGAATTTCGTGAAGTTTTTTATATTTAAGGAAGGTGTAAAAAGCTGCTGTTGCTGCAGCATAGTAACCAACCAAACCGTCAAGAAATCCTAAACGTAAAAAATATGATTTGAAGAACTGAAACATAGGTTTAAAAAGAATTTTAAAAATGTTTGATTTTTTACCATTTTTATACATCTTTTCGGCCATCATCGAGGTATATTTATTAGACTTTTCAATGTGATGATAAATGTCTTTATAAGTATAATGATTGATCTTTCCTTTCAGTTTTCCTTTATTTTCAGTTGTGATAAATGATTCGTGTACAATGTCTTCAGAATATTTACCGTGACCTTTTCTGAACAATCTTTCTCTTTTTATATTTCCCCAACCTCCATATTTCAGCGTTTCTCCTAAAAAAATATTGTTGAATTCAACATCATAAACATTAAATTCGGGTTGTGCTTCCGAGATTGTTTTTCTGATTGATTTCTTCAGCTCTTCGTCAGGAATTTCATCAGAATCTAAAAATAAAATCCATTCTGATTGGCATTGTTCAATCGCAAAATTCTTCTGTTTTCCAAAACCTAAAAATTTTTGCTGAATAAATTTTACTTTCGGGAATTTTGAGCAAATTTCTTCTGTACAGTCTTTAGAAAAACTGTCGACAATAATAATTTCGTCGGCTAAATCGTGAACTGAATTTAGATTTTTTTCGATTATTCTTTCCTCGTTAAAAGTAATTATCGCTACAGAAAGCTTCATAGATGGATGACTTACTGATGCAAAAATACAGTTTATTTTCAGAATTTTAAATCCTATAAAAAATAATTGTTATGCATATTCTTCTTTTAAATACTCATAGGTTTTAAAAGAACTTAAAGCGCTTAAATAGGAGAGGATTAGCCCTTTTTTGCCATCTAAGATTCCGAGCTTTAGAAAATACATTTTAAAGAAACTAAAGGCGCTTTTCGATAATTGCTTTATCATTTGATATGGAATTTTTTTTTCATGCAAATCTTTTGCTTTCAGTTTTGAATAGTGAATGACTTTTTTGTAATATGCGTCATAAGAATCAAAAGAAAAATGAAGAAGATAGTTTTGTAAAGTTCCCGGATTGTTGACATTACTCAAGCCTTCATGAACTCTTTTGTTTTCGTCGTAATGAGCCACTTCCTTTTTAAAAAGACGGATGTTTTTATCATTCTGAGTACCTGAATAGTTTACTTTTTCACCCATAAAAAAGAATTTTCGTTTAAAAAAGTAGGCATTTTGAGTAACGGGTTTTTTAATTTCTTTTAAAATTTCATTTTTCAATTTCGGAGTAATTCGCTCATCAGCATCTAAAAATAGAATCCAGTCGTTTTTTGCATAAGAAATGCAGAGATTGCGCTGTTTGGTAAAATCTTCAAATTTATTTTGATAGAGCTTCACTTTTGGGTATTTACTTTTTATAATGTCAACTGTTTTATCTGTGCTGAAAGAATCTAAGACAATAATTTCATCGGCAAATTCTACCGAGTTTAAAGCTTCTTCAATATTTTTCTCTTCATTAAAGACAATTAATAAAGCACTTATTTTTGGATCTTCCATACCATTCACATTATGAAAGGTTAGATTAAAAATAAACACAAAAGTTAAACAATCGTTTGTTCGATTTATTGAATAAAAAAATAACACTCTGATTTAGAGTGTTATTTTTTTGAAAATATTTGATTTTATTTTTTGAAATCTAAGATTGTTTTCTCAATAATCTTCACACAATCTAATAATTGCTCTTCAGTAATAACCAAAGGTGGTGCTAATCTGATGATGTTTCCGTGGGTTGGTTTTGCTAAAAGTCCGTTTTCTTTTAATTGTAAACAAAGATTCCATGCGGTAGAACTTTCAGGAGTATCATTGATTAAGATTGCATTCAATAAACCTTTTCCTCTTACTTTGGTAATTAAGTCTGATTTTTCAATTAGTTTTTCGATTTCGCTTCTGAATAGTTTTCCTAATTCTTCAGCTCTTTCAGAAAGTTTTTCTTCTTCTACGACATCTAAAGCTGCAATTGCAACAGCACAGGCAATTGGGTTTCCTCCAAAAGTAGAACCATGTTGACCTGGCTTGATAACATTCATAATCTCATCATTCGCCAAAACGGCAGAAACAGGATACATTCCACCTGAAAGTGCTTTTCCTAAAATTAAAATATCGGGTTGTACATCTTCATGGTGACAAGCAATCAATTTACCAGTTCTAGCAATTCCTGTCTGTACTTCGTCTGCAATGAAAAGGACATTGTGTTTTTTACATAATTCTAATGCATTCTTAAGGAAATTTTCATCCGGAACATAAACTCCAGCTTCTCCCTGAATTGGTTCAACCAAAAATGCTGCAATATTTTGAGCGTCATTTTTTAAAACTTCTTCTAAAGCTGCAAGATCGTTGTAAGGAATTTTTACAAATCCCGGTGTGAAAGGACCGTAGTTTTTATTGGCATCAGGATCGTTTGAGAAAGAAACGATTGTTGTCGTTCTTCCGTGGAAATTGTTTTCACAAACTACAATTTTAGCTGCATTTTCTGAAATTCCTTTTACTTCATAGCTCCATTTTCTAGCTAATTTTACTGCCGTTTCTACAGCTTCAGCTCCGGAGTTCATCGGTAAAACCTTATCAAATCCGAAAAGAGTAGTAATTTTCTTCTCGTATTCTCCCAAATTTGAATTGTAAAAAGCTCTGGAAGTTAAAGCTAATTTTTTAGCCTGATTTACCAAGGCATCGACGATTTTTGGATGAGAATGCCCTTGGTTCACTGCTGAATAAGCCGAAAGGAAATCGTAATATTTTTTACCTTCAACATCCCAAACAAAAACACCTTCACCTTTATCTAAAACCACAGGAAGCGGATGATAATTGTGGGCACCATGTTTTTCTTCGAGTTCAATAAAATATTGTGAGTTTTTTGTTTGTTCTGCTATTGACATATCTTTTTTTGCTTTTTACAAATTTAAGTATAATAAACCAGATGGTTCAACAGAATAATGATGCTGAATATTAGATATATTCAAGTGTGTTTTGATGGTATGAAATAATCCTTTAGAAAATATTGCTCAAACAAATTATGACTTCCAGTTTTTATATCTTTTGAAATGAATTTAATTTTAAATAAAAAAACCGCCTCAAGTGAAGCGGTTTTCAATATGTATTTTAAAATAATCTTAGTGATTATCATATTTTTTATCCATTACAAAACTCTCCATGAATTTTGTTGTATAGTTTCCTGAAAGATAATCTTCATCTTCCATCAACTGTCTGTGGAAAGGAATTGTGGTTTTTACTCCTTCAACATAGAATTCTTCCAAAGCACGTTTCATTTTTGCAATTGCTTCTTCACGGGTTTGAGCCGTAGTAATCAATTTTGCGATCATTGAATCGTAGTTTGAAGGAATGGTATACCCTGAGTAAACGTGAGTGTCAACTCTGATTCCGTGTCCTCCAGGGATATTTAATCCTGTGATTTTTCCCGGTGAAGGTCTGAAATCAGCATAAGGATCTTCTGCATTGATTCTACATTCAATAGAATGTAATTTCGGATAATGGTTGATTCCTGAAATAGGAGTTCCTGCTGCCAAAAGAATTTGTTCTCTGATTAAGTCGTAATCAATAACCTGTTCAGTAATTGGGTGCTCAACCTGAATTCTTGTATTCATTTCCATGAAATAGAAATTTCTGTGCTTGTCAACAAGGAATTCGATGGTACCTACACCTTCATAACCGATAAATTCTGCTGCTTTTACTGCTGCATCACCCATTTTCTCACGAAGTTCGTCAGTCATGAATGGAGAAGGAGTTTCTTCAGTTAATTTCTGGTTTCTTCTTTGTACAGAACAGTCTCTTTCAGAAAGGTGGCAAGCTTTACCAAATTGGTCACCTGCAACCTGAATCTCGATATGTCTTGGTTCTTCAATCAGTTTTTCCATGTACATTCCTCCGTTTCCGAAGGCAGCAACAGCTTCCTGAATTGCAGATTCCCAGTGTTCTTTAAGGTCTTCAGCTTTCCAAACAGCTCTCATTCCTTTTCCTCCACCACCTGCGGTAGCTTTGATCATTACAGGATAGCCTGTTTCTTCTGCTGTTTTTACTGCGTGCTCGTAAGATTCAATTAAACCTTCAGAACCGGGTACGCAAGGTACGTTTGCCGCTTTCATGGTAGCTTTAGCATTGGCTTTGTCTCCCATTCTTTCGATCTGTTCAGGAGATGCACCAATAAATTTGATACCGTTTTTCTGACAGATTCTTGAGAAATTAGCATTTTCAGATAAGAAACCATACCCTGGGTGAATTGCGTCTGCATTGGTAATCTCTGCAGCAGCAATAATATTAGGGATTTTAAGATATGAGTCTTTACTCATTGCAGGACCAATACAAACAGCCTCGTCAGCAAATCTTACGTGAAGACTGTCTTTATCGGCAGTAGAATATACCGCAACGGTTTTGATTCCCATTTCTTTACAAGTACGTAAAATACGCATTGCAATTTCGCCACGATTGGCGATTAATATTTTTTTGAACATCTTCTTCAATTTGAAAATTAGATAATTTGAAAATTAGATAATGTTATTTTAATGTAGAATTTAATCTAACATCTAATGTCTAACATCTAACTTCTAATTAAGATGGATCTACTAAGAATAATGGTTGGTCGTATTCAACAGGAGTAGCATCATCAACTAAAATCTTAACGATTTTACCGCTTACTTCAGACTCGATTTGGTTGAATAACTTCATTGCTTCGATTACACAAACTACTTTTCCGTTAGAAACTTCGTCACCTACATTTACAAAAACATCTTTATCTGGAGATGGTTTTCTGTAGAAAGTTCCGATCATTGGAGATTTAATAGTTACATATTTACTATCGTCAGAAGCTGCTTCTGTTTTTTCTGGAGTTGCAGAAACTGGAGCAGGAGCATGACCTGGAGCCACTTGTTGTGGAGCTTGCTGATACATTGCAGGTTGAGCAACATAGCTTACTTCATTACCACCTAGTGGAGTTTTAATAGTAATTTCGAAATCTTTAGTTTTATATTTTACTTCTGAAACTTCAGCTTTAGATACAAACTTGATAAGATTTTGTATGTCTTTAATGTCCATAAATTTGATATTTGATTTGCTGTCAAAGATACCAAAAAAACACAAAAAACAACAAAAAACCGCCAAATTTTATAAAAATTGGGCGGTTTCTGTATTAAAACGAGTGTTTTTCGATGAAAAGCGACTCTTAGTTTTCTTCAGTAGTAGCTACTTCTTTTTCCATTACTACTTTACCTCTGTAGTAAAGTTTTCCTTCATGCCAGTGAGCTCTGTGGTATAAATGCATTTCTCCTGATGTTGCATCTTTTGCTAATTGAGGAACTACAGCTTTATAATGAGTTCTCCTCTTATCTCTTCTTGTAGACGATTGTCTTCTCTTTGGATGTGCCATTTTGTAATAACTTTTTTAATTGATGAGTGATGAGATTCATCATCTCATCATTAAACTATTTAATTTTTATTCTTTAAATTTTTTAATGCGTCCCATCTAGGATCGCTTTCTTCTTCTTTCTCTATTTCTTTTGGACTGAATTTTTCAAGGATTTCCAAATCTTCATCACTTACGTTGGGTGATAATTTTTTCATGGGTATTGAAAGTGCCACGTTTTCATATATCAATTGCGAAATATTAAAAGCGTGATCGTTTGCAGGAATGGTGATGACATCTTCTTCGCTGTCATCATATTCTTCTCCGAACTTTACCAAAATACCAATTTGGTTTTCGATAGGGTAAGTAAAATCTTCGTTGGTGATATCACAAACCAATTCTACTGTACCATCTACTTTTATTTCAAATTCTAAAAAAGTAGTGTGTTTATCAAGTAAAACATCAACTGCAATTTTAGGATTTGTAAATTCCTGATCAGTGTCAAATAATTGAAAGAACTCTTTATCTATCTCAAACTTGAACTCGTGCTTACCGGTTTTTAGCCCGGAAAAGCTTACGTCGTAGTTTCTTAACTTGTCCATAAAATGAGTGTGCAAAAATATGCATTTTTTTTAATATTACAAATAAAATTCATAACAAATTAATTTTAATTCGTTTACAGATTTTACATTTCGCTTTCTATTGGTAGATCTTCATCAATTCCGTTATCCGATGGCATCCTTCTTGGCTGTAGGCGATTGCTCATCAAATCTTTATAATCATTTCGGTTATTGAAAATTTTAATTGCCGTGAAAATAGCTTCCATAAAACTTTGCGCATCGGCAACGTTTTTTCCTGCAATATCATAGGCTACGCCGTGATCGGGTGACGTTCTGATAAAAGGAAGTGCAGCAGTATAATTTACTCCTTCTTCATACGCTAAAGTTTTAAAAGGTGCTAATCCCTGATCGTGATACATTGCTAAAACAGCATCGTAATTTTTATATTTTGCAGGCTGAAAAAAACTGTCTGCAGGGAAAGGTCCGAAAGTAAGGATTCCGTTGTCTGAAAGTTCTTTGATTGCCGGAGAAATGATTTCTATTTCTTCATTTCCGATTACTCCGCCATCACCTGAATGCGGATTTAACCCTAAAACCGCAATTTTTGGTCTTCTGATCGCAAAATCTTCAATTAAAGTTTGATTTAAAGCGCGGATCTGCTTTTTTATTTTTTCTTTAGAAATATTTTCAGCAACCTGAGAGATAGGAATATGATGAGTAGAAACAGCTACTTTCAAATCTTCCGATACCAAAAACATTAAGCCTTTTTTATTAAATTTTTCTTCAAAATAACCGGTGTGACCTGCATGTTTGAAACCCATTTTTACCATCTCATCTTTGTTGATAGGTGCGGTTACCAAAACATCAATTTCGCCTTTCATTAAAGCTTCAGTTGCTGCTTCCAACGAATCTATTGCCATTTTGGTAGATTCTTCTGTAGGTTTTCCAAGCTCTACATTAGAATTTTCTTTCACAAGGTTCACCATATTCAGCTTCCCATTTTGGGCTTGTGAAGCTTCGGTGATGTAATTGAAATTTAAATTAAGCTTAAAAAGATTTTTCTGATAAGTGAAAAGTTTGCCCGATCCAAAAATAATTGGAGTGAAAAAATCTGTAATAGTTTTGTCCGTCAGAGACTTCATGATGATTTCGGGGCCGATGCCGTTGAAATCTCCAATTGAAATTCCTACTCGTACTTTATGGTTTTTTGGGCTCATTTTGATTATCTTTGAAGATTATAATTTTACAAATTTAGCAAAAAATAATATGTTCACAGGAATTATTGAAGCAGTAGGGGTTATTGAGAAAATACAGGAAAACGGAACGAATATAGACTTTACACTAAGTTGTCCTTTTACGAACGAACTAAAGATCGATCAAAGTCTTGCCCATAACGGCTGTTGTTTGACGGTTGTAGAGATAAAAGATGATCGATATGTGGTTACTGCAATTAATGAAACTTTAGAAAAAACAAATTTAGGGAAATGGAAAGTAGGAAGCGTTGTTAATTTGGAGCGCTGTATGAAGATGGACGGAAGGCTTGATGGACATATCGTACAAGGTCATGTAGACAAAACCGGAGAAATTGTGAGCATCGAAAACAAAGATGGCAGCTATTTTGTTACTGTAAAATATAATTCAGAAGGTAATTTTGTTACAGTTCCTCAAGGCTCAATCACGGTTAACGGAATTAGTTTGACGGTAGCTAAAAGTGAAGACTTTCAGTTTTCTGTAGCTATCATCCCATACACTTGGGAATTTACCAATATGAATACACTTCAGGTAGCCGATAAAGTAAACCTGGAGTTTGATATTATTGGTAAGTACATCTCAAAACTAATTAGCAGGCAGAATGGCATTTAATAAATATAAAGGATATAGCTTAAGAAACCGTGTATTTTTCGGATTCTTATTAATATGTCTTTTAAGTGTTGCTGCATCTTCGTTGGTTCCTTATTTTGTGTTGCGGAATAATGCTCTGCAACAAAGCAAAATTGATATGCAGGAAAAAACCAATGCGGTAATGGCGTATTTCGATTATGCTTTGAGCCGTACTTCTGTGCAAACTCAGGATCTTAAAAAGGTTTTAGGAAATAAGATATTTGAAATTGCAGATATTAATCAGCACGATATTATTGTTTATGATCTGAAAGGTAATTATTTGCTGTCAAATAAAGATTTGAATCTTGTTGACCGCAAAAAAGTTCCGGTAGATATTGTCAATAAGATCTTATCGAAAGAAACCCGATATGATATTCGAGGGTATGATGCTGATAAAGATGCGGTATATACTTCATCGTATCTCGTTCTGAAAAATAATATGTGGGAGCCAATCGGGATTATCTATATTCCGTTGTATCATAATGAGTCTGCTTACATGGAAGTATTACATAAGTATGTGATTTACATACTTATGATAGATTTAATTATTATTGTTTTCAGCATTTGGCTCAGTTGGGTTACTTCAAATAATTTAGCGAAAAATATCACGAAATTCTCAGATATGATTACCCGCATCACTCTTTTTGAGAATGAAATGCGCCCTATCAAATATTATAAAAATGATGAACTGAATGCTTTGGCGAGAGCGTATAACAGGATGATTCTTCAGATTCAGGATCAGAAAGAAAGACTTCGTTTTAAAGCTTCTGAGGAAGCGTGGCGTGAAATGGCAAAACAGGTGGCGCATGAAGTGAAAAATCCACTGACTCCAATGAAATTGACCATTCAGAATTTTGAAAGGAAATTTGATCCGCAAGATCCGAATGTTACAGAAAGAGTAAAGCAGATGAGCAAAACAATGGTTGATCAGATCGATGTTATTGCAACCGTGGCTTCTGCTTTTTCTGAATTTGCCAAACTTCCCGAAAAGAATAATGAAGTTATTAATTTGAATAGTGAAATAGAAGATATTTTAAGAGTTTTCAATGATGATCAGATATTCGTTCATACGAATAAGAGCAATATTATGATTACGATGGATCGTGTTTTCCTTTCCAGAATTATTACCAATTTGGTTACCAATGCCAAACAGGCGCAAAGTGATGATCGAAATCTTTTGGTGAATGTAGATATTGAGCAGCATCAGAGAAGGGTCATTATTTCTGTTGAGGATAACGGTATCGGAATTCCCGAGGATATGTTCGAAAAAATATTTGAACCCAATTTTACCTCTAAAAACAGTGGGATGGGACTTGGTTTATCGATGGTCAGAAAAATGGTTGAGGACTACAAAGGTGAAATTTCCGTAAAATCTGTAGCTGGAAAAGGGTCTACATTTACCATCACTTTACCGACCAATTTATAGTGAAATCTTTTAAATTTAAACAGTTCGAAATTCAGCAGTCAAAAAACGTCTTCCGTGTAGGAACAGACGGTGTTTTGCTGGGTTCTTTAGCGAATGTGGATAATGTTTCTAAAGTACTGGAAGTAGGGACGGGAACAGGCTTGATTTCGTTAATGTTGGCGCAAAGAAATTCTCAGGCAGATTTTTTAGGAATTGATATTAATGAAGAAGCAGTAAATCTGACTAAAAGCAATTTTGAAAATTCACCATTTCATTTAAGATTAAAATATATTCTCCAAGATTTCAAAGCGTTTCAGTCTGAAGAAAAATTCGATTTAATTGTTTCAAACCCACCTTATTTTGAAGAATCTGATTCGGAAAAAGATAAATTGGCGCGGCAAACAGTTGAGTTAAATTTCTTGCAACTGATTTCAAAATCCTCAGAATTACTTTCTGAAAATGGTATTTTATCTGTGATTATTCCGTCTGAAGCGGGTCATGATTTTGTTAGAATTGCTCATGAAAATCAATTATTTCTGATTCGACAAGTCAATATTAAAGGAATCGAAAATTCAAAAGTAAAAAGATTAGTCCTTGAGTTTTCTTTAAATGAAAAGGAAGTGGAAGAGTCTGAATTTATTATAGAAAAAAGTCCGAGACAATACTCGGACCAATATCTTGAACTCACCAAGAAGTTTCATGTCTTTAAAGAAGTTAGAAATTAGATTTTAGAAGTTAGTATTTTCTGAATCTCTCAATTTCTGAATCTTTTAATTTATTCAAACAATTCAGACGTATCCAGTACAGAAACTTTTCCGTCTTCACATCTGATTGCTTCTCCAGGGAAATTCTGAATCATATGATAATCGTGTGTCGCCATTACTACAGCTGCATGATTGTCTTCAGCAACTTTTTTCAGAAGCGTCATAATTTCGTTAGAGGTTTCAGGGTCTAAATTTCCTGTTGGCTCATCTGCTAAAATTAAATCTGGATGGTTTAAAAGTGCTCTTGCAATGGCAATACGCTGTTGTTCTCCACCTGAAAGTTCGTGTGGCATTTTATGCTTTTTGCCTTTCATGTTTACACTTGAAAGTACTTCGTTGATGCGGTCGTCAATTTTTGTTTTGTCGCTCCATCCTGTAGCTTCTAAAACGAACTTTAAGTTTTTTTCAACCGTTCTGTCGGAAAGCAATTGAAAATCCTGGAAAACAATTCCTAGCTTTCTTCTAAGATTAGGAATATCGGATGCTTTTAATTTAGCCAGATCAAAACCTACCACTTCAGCTTTTCCCGCAACCAAAGGAATATGTCCGTAAAGAGTCTTCAAAAGAGAACTTTTTCCGGAACCTGTTTTTCCGATAAGATAACAGAATCTTCCTTTCTTTATATTAAGGTTAACGTCAGAAAGTACCGTGAAACTTTTTTGAGCAATCTTTGCGTGTTGCAAACTTACAATACTGTCTCCGGTGATATTTGTATGTGGCATAAATTCAAATTTTATAGGCTTTTCAGAAAGCACTTTTTTCAGATTTTAAAAATAAAAAAAGATATTCTATAAACCTAAAAATTAATATATTTTAACAACAAAAAATGCCTGAAAAAGTACTTTTCAAGCATGATCTGTATATTTTGACTAAAGAATATTATCTCTTAGCTCTTGCAGAACTTACTGTAAGGCTTTTTCTGCCTTTAGCTCTTCTCGCTGCCAAAACTCTTCTTCCGTTTGGCGTAGACATTCTTTCTCTGAAACCGTGTTTGTTTCTTTTCTTTCTTTCTGATGGTTGGAATGTTCTTTTACTCATTACTATATGTTTAAGTCGTAATTATCTATTAATTTTCAGGTTGCAAAGATATTAATTTTTTTAATAGATACAAATATTACCTTTCTTTTTTTGAAATATTTTTAATTGTTTTATAAAGAGATTTATTAAAAAACTAGCTCTGTACTATTCTATATTTACTATTCATTCCGTTTAAAACCTTTATCTTTGGAAACTCAAATTTAAAGAAAATGTTTACACCTTCAGAACTTTTAGAAATCAACAAGCTTCTTGTACCGGAAAATAAAATTGTTATTCTTACCCATTACAATCCGGATGGAGACGCTATTGGCTCTAGTTTAGGTTTAAAACATTACTTAAAAGCAAAAGGTTTGGAAGCTGAGGTTGTTGTTCCCAACGATTTCCCGAAATTCCTGAAATGGATGCCTGAAGCGAAGAAAAATATTATTGGTGAATACAAAAGAAAAGTTGCTTTTGATATTATTAATGAAGCAGATGTCATTTTCTGTTTAGATTTCAATTCTCCTGCGAGAATCGGAATTTTGGGTGATTGGTTGATGAGAGCGAAAGCGAAAAAAATTCTTATCGATCATCATCAACAACCTGAAGATTTTGATTTTGTATATTCGGATACCGTTATTCCTGCGACTTGTCAGATGGTTTATCATTTCATTGAAGCGATGGACGATGAAAAATTGGTTAATCAAGATATTGCAGAATGCCTTTACACCGGAATTATGACTGATACAGGTGGTTTCCGTTTCCGTTCTACAAGTGCAACAACGCACAGAATTGTTGCTAATCTGATTGAAAAAGGTGCAGATCCGTCTGTGATTACTTCTAATACTTGGGATACGAATACCGTTTCACGTTTGCATTTATTAGCCTTGATTTTAGGTAGAATAGAAGTGGTAAATGATGGGAAAGTTGCGGTTTTATATCTGACGAGAAAAGAACTTCAGGAATATGGTTTCCAGAAAGGAGATACAGAAGGTTTTGTAAATTACGGACTGAGTATTGTCGGAGTAAAAATGGCTGCGTTTTTCATGGAAGATCTTTACGAAGATTTCATTAAAATTTCTTTCAGAAGTAAAGATGATGTTGATGTAAATCAGTTTTCTAGAAAATATTTCAGCGGTGGAGGTCACATTAATGCAGCAGGAGGAAAATCGATGGAATCTTTACCAGATACGATTGAAACATTTAAAAGTAGAATTGCGGAGGAGAATTTGTAGTTAGTTAGTTAGTTAGTTAGTTAGTTAGTTAGTTAGTTAGTTAGTTAGTTAGTTAGTTAGTTAGTTAGTTAGTTAGTTAGTTAGTTAGTTAGTTAGTTAGTTAGTTAGTTAGTTGCAAAAACTCATAACTAATAATTCAAAACTTATAACTTCTTATAACCTCTTTCTTCGAGATCATTACAGGTATATTCATAAACTTCCTGAAACATAACATCCAGAAACTTTTTATTGAAAAGGCTGAATTTGGTCATTTTTGGAGGGTCTAAAAATATGTCGCAATGACTTGCTTTAGAATAAACAGATTTTGCAATGGCTAAATGTAAAATACGGTCAAATTCTTTCATTAAACTCATGTTTTCCAATCCGTCATAACTGATAGAGTTTACGTGAGAGCCAATCAGGAAATCGCATTTGTCAACAATCGGTTCTATCGGAAGGTTGTCTAAAACTCCGCCGTCAACATAAATTTTTTCACCAATTTTTACAGGAGGCAAAACAAAAGGTACGCTTGAAGAGGCTAGAAGAGGCCCGAAAAGTTCTCCTTCAGAGAAAAAATCTACAATACCGTGAGTCATTTCTGTTGCAGTAACATATACAGGAATTTTTAAAATCTTAAAATCATCTTCAGGAAAATGATCATTAAAAAGTTTAAGAATAAATTTTGAGCTGAAAATCCCGTTTCTGGAAAGCTTCAGATAAGAACGTGAAAAAAAGGTGGTCTGCTTTACAATCTCCATCATTTCATCAGGTGTTTTCCCGAACGAATAAAATGCGCCAACAATAGATCCTGCGCTTGTTCCTGAAATAATGTCTGGTTTAAGATTGTATTCTTCCAGCGCTTTTAAAACAGCAATATGGGCGATTCCGCGCATTCCGCCTCCGGAAAGTGTAAGTCCTATAATGGGTTTCTTTTTTTTGAAAGAAAATAAATTCATTGAAAAATTTAAACCTTACTAAGATATGATTTTATATATAAATGGTATCTAATATTGATAAATGTTTTCTAAAGAACCAATTTTTTTGGTAAATGATGAAGAAGTTCAGTGTTGATTATTTCGGCACAAATAGAAGGTTTTTCCCAATGACCGTTGTGTCCGCAATCAAGAACATAAGATTTGATATTGGTACGATCGGGAAGATTATTGATCGTATTTTCAGTTTTTACAGCATTGTCATGTTTTCCGGCGAGAACTAAAACTCGACATTCTAGGTTTTCTAAAACATGTTTTTTGTCTGTTCTTTCCACCATCCCTTTTACGCAGGCTAAAGCTCCGAGATTATTGGTAGATAGTGCAACTTCCAGAGCTGTTTCTATTTTTCCTTCCAGAACATCTCTTTCATTAGGGGTAAATAAATTAGGGATTCCGGCTCTTGCATAATGCGCAAAAGCATCTTTTATTATTCTGTAGCTTTTCTTACGCTGTTCTTTTTTCTCCACATCATCCGGAAAATAAGTAGAGAAAAATAGAGTAAGGCTCTTTAAATAATCAGAAAATTGCTCGGCAAATGCTAAAGAAACGTAACCACCCATCGAGTGACCAAGCAAATGGATATTTTTTAAATTTTGATGATCTAAAACTTTTTTCACTTCTTCTGCCATCATTTCCATGGTGTGAACTTCAGCTAAGATATCCGATTTTCCATGTCCCGGAAGATCTATTTTCAGTAAAGTAAAATCTTTGGAAAGATTTTTTTCAAAGTCGCTCCAGATTGAAATGTTTTCCATAAAACCATGAAGCAGAACCAACGTCTCTTTCCCTTGTCCTTTTTTTTCAAAATTGAGCATAATCTTAAAATTTTAGTATTGAATGTCGATATAATCTACAAATCCCGAACGATTTACCATATCCTGAAGTCTGTACGTCTTTCCGCCATCTTTAGATGCGAAAGTTTTGGTGCCTTTTCTTGTGTAAGGTTTTCCGTTGTCATTTTCCGGAATTTTTTGAGTGATTTCTCCGGTGAAATTCATGTGTTTTGCCGAAACTACCTGTATAAAACCTTTAATATTAATTGAATTATTTCCTGATTTAATACTTCCTGAAACATCATAATTATCTCTTTCGCCTTCAATTTTTGTAAAATTGACAGATCCTGAGTATTTAGGTGAGCTGTCATTCTGATAAAAGAATTTGTGACTTCCGCTGAAATCTTTAAAACGGTTTTCGCTATTTTTGGCTTTAATGCTGTCGTTCAGTTTTGTTCTTGCAGCATTGATGGAATCTACGATTTTTGTGCTGTCAACTTTACTGTTGACTTCTGTAGTTTCTTTTTTTGAACATGAAAAGCTTAAGATTCCGATTCCAACTAAAATTAAAATGTTTTTCATCATGGTTTGAAATTTACGCTCAAATTTATAAAAAAAGAGCATTATAAAATGCTCTAAGTTTTAAAATTTATTCGCCACGAATACACAAATGTTTTACTGAATAAGATTTGTGCATTCGTGGCGAATAAATAGAAATAAGTTACTTTAAAACATTGCTTAAAGTATTATTTTACTACGTTTTCGTAAACTTTCTTTTCCCAAGGTTTGATGTCGCTTATTCCGTATCGTTCTTTTTTAGAGATCGAAATATTATCCATCATATCTACAAAATTTTTGTAATTCGCATCATCGGTTGGTTTTACAATAATGGTGAAAATTTCTTTTTTCGGAGCTTTTTCATAAGCATTAGAAATTATTTTTGAAACATTCAAACCGTTATAGTCTGTTTCTTTTAAACCTGCTTCTGTAAGGTCTTTTTCATTGCTTTGATGATAAAAAATTCTGTTGTTTTCTCCAATAATAAAAGTAATTTGATTACGTTGATCAATTACTTTGTCGTTAATAGGAACAGGATTTGGATCTTTTGCCGGCAAACCCAAATCCATTACATTAGGTTTTGTAAAACTTGATGTAAACATGAAAAACATCAATAATAAAAAATTTAAATCGACCATCGGAGTCATATCGATTTTGATAGGTTTTTTGTTTTGTTTGCCTCCTGATTTTTCTTTTGTAATAACTTCAGCCATAATTCAGTTTTTTAAATGTTGAACGAATTTTTAGAATCAATGAAATTTTATTTCACTTTAAATTGATTCGATGCAAAGTTTATACCTAAATTTTTATTTTGGTGTTAAATTATGAAAATTAATATTCATTTTAATAATTTATTGATGTATTCATTAAAAAAGCCTTATCAAAATGAATTGATAAGGCTTAGATTTATAATTGATTATCTTATTTGTTATTCTTGAAATAATTAACCCCACATTCCAGGAATTTTTTAAATTTCTCTTTTTCCATATAACCAGAAACCGGAGTATTGATCACTTTTCCATCCGGAGTTAAAAGAACGTAATGAGGCTGCGAATTATTATTAAAATTAGCGGTCTGGAACAAACTCCATCTGTCACCAATTGTTTTTACTTTTTTCACCTGTCCATCTCCCAAATCGATTTTGGTTTTTTGATCTTCAGGGAGCTCTTCTTTGTCGTCTACATAAAGAGAAGCAAGTACAACGTCGTTCTGAAGAATTGGTAAAATATCCGGCTCACTCCAAACGAATTCCTCCATTTTTCTACAGTTTTCACAACCGTAACCAGTGAAGTCAATTAGAATAGGTTTGTTTTCTTTTTTGGCGAGTTCAATAGCATTAAAGAAATCATGTTCAGGATGCATTCCCAGAATTCCGTCTTTTTCGTCATGGAAATAACTTACATTCAAAGGAGGCAAAATTCCGCTTAATAGTGCTAGTTTTGGTCTTTCTGCAGGAATTAAACCCTGAATTAAATAAACAACAAAACCAATTCCTAAAACTCCAATGATCTTTCTTGTAATAGAAATTTTCGGTTTCTTATCATCGTGAGGGAATCTTATCAATCCAAATAAATAAATAACCAATCCGATGGCAATTACAATCCAGATTGCAATGAAAAGCTCTCTTTTAATTAAGAATGTCTTAGAAACTAAGTCTGCTTTTGATAAGAATTTTAAAGCTAAAGCCAATTCCACAAAACCTAAAACTACTTTCACGGTATTCATCCAGCCTCCCGATTTTGGAAGACTTTGTAAAGCTTGCGGGAATAACGCCAATAATCCGAAAACAATCGCCCAAGCCAATCCGAAACCAGCCAAAGCAAATGTTAATAACATCGGAACGTTTGCCGAACCTGTAATGGCACTTCCCAATAAACTTCCCAAAATAGGACCTGTACAAGAGAAAGAAACAATGACTAAAGTTAAAGCCATGAAGAAAATACCAATCATTCCGCCTGCTTCTTCTGCTTTTGAAGATTTGTTGGCAATAGAGCTTGGTAAAGTAATATCGTAGTATCCGAAAAAACTTCCTGCGAAGAAAATAAAGATGATGAAGAAAACGATATTCAGCCAAACGTTGGTAGAAATTTCGTTGAAAATATTTCCTGCAATTCCATCAATTAAATGGAAAGGAAGGCTTAATAAAACAAAGATTAAAAGGATGAAAAATCCATAAACCAAAGCATCTCTTTTCCCTTTTGCCGGGTTTTTATTCCCTTTTGTAAAGAAAGAAACCGTTAATGGAATCATCGGGAAAACGCATGGTGTCAACAAAGCGATTAATCCTCCAATGAAACCTAATAGAAGATACGTCCAGTAATTTTCATCAATTTTTGAAGAACCTGTTCCACAATCTGTTAATGGTTTTGAGATATCAATAGAAGCTACTTTTAATTGTTTAGGATCTAATTTTGCGGTCTCAACAATTGTAGAATCTCCTTTTACAGGATTTCCGGTAAGCGTTTCAACAACTTTAGCAGAATCTTTAGTTGCCTCAGTTTTGTCATCAGCTACAGCTTCTTCGGTCACTCCGGTTGGAGTAATTTTTTTGTTGAATTCTAAAGTATTCGGAGCAAGACAAACTCTGTCGTCACACGTTTGATAAGTAATTTCTGCAACTACATCTCCAGCTTTTGTTGGGTCTTTCAGTTTAAATTTTTGCTTAAAACCTGCAGAATTGGAATAGTAAATAATCGTTCCTCCAAAAGCTTCAGAAAATTCTTCATGCTTTTTTCCGACTTCCTGAAATTTTCCAATCAGTTCAATGTTTTTTCCCGAAACCACATATTCTGTAGGGATTCCTGTGTCTTCAGGAATATCTCTTGAGTAAATATGCCATCCGCTTTCCAGTGTAGCATTCAAAACGGCTTCGTATTGGTTGTTACCTAATTCGTTGACGGTGAATTTGAATTTTACGGGGTTTTTTATTTGTGCATTAATTCCTGTTGCCAAAAACAGGAGAATTAGTAAAAACCAGTTTTTAAATTTCATTTTACTTTTCATTAAAAATTATGAGAACCTTCCTCGTTTTCTCATCTTTTGCGTGTCGCCGATCTTGTCTGAACGGAATAATGCCTAAAATGGCGTCATCTCCATCAGTCAGAAGCCAGATTTTTTGCTTCGCTAAAATAGACAATTTTTCGTCCTTAAAAAATTTCGAAACTTTCTTTTTTCCTGAGAAACCAATAGGACAAAACCAATCTCCCTCTTTTTTTTTGCGAAGTTTTAGCGGATGAATGATTTTTTCGGCATCAAATTCCCAGTTAAAGTTCGTAATGATTCCGTTAATACTCTCACTAAATTCTGAAATATCGATGCTTAATTGATTTTGATTCAATTCAGTGATATTAGTTAAAAGAATTTCTTTATAAATTTCAGGATTCAAATTTAATTGTATGAAAATCAATTCGTTTCTATTGATAATTAATTTAAATTCTTTTGAATAAAATCCACTTCCAGTTTTAGCTTTGAAGATTTTTTCAATTTCTTCAGGTTGATTAAATCCATATTTTCTTAAAATCTCAAACTGGGTAAACTCAGTTTCCTGATTCAGTTTTTCTTTGTTTAAGACAATGTTTCCTTCAGCTTTTATTAATAGTCTTTTCTCAATTTCATCAATTTGATGACTAACAAAATTTTTAGTTTGATTTAAATATGAAACACTTTTTCTAAAGTTCTCCAAAAACCGTTCATTGGTTTCAGAAAGTTTAGGAACCAATTCATTCCTGATTTTATTTCTCAGATAATCACTTTTTTTATTGGAAAGATCTTCGCGGAAATTAATATTGTTTTCTTCAGCAAATTGGTAAATTTCTTCTTTTGAAAAATTTAATAATGGTCTCAGAATATTTTTTTCATTTGCAGGGATTCCGCTTAAACCATTAATTCCGGAAGCTTTTGAAAGATTGATAATAAAGGTTTCTAACTGATCATTTAAATGATGAGCGGTTACCAAAAAATCCAGATTTTCTTTCTCCTGAATTTCTCGGAAGAATCGGTAACGAAGTTCGCGCGCCCAAAGCTGAATAGAATTTTCTGGCTGCTCATCTTTTTCCGAAACTTCATATAAATGAAATTTAATATTATTCTTGTAGCAAAAATCTTCGACTACTTTCTGGTCGGAATCAGAATCTTCACCACGAAGTTTGTAATTAATATGCGCAACCTGAAACTCGTATCCCGAACCTTGTAATTCATTAAAAAGATACGCTAAAACCATAGAATCTGCACCTCCGCTTACCGCTAAAAGATAGGTTGGGTTATCTGATAATTGAATGAGATTTTGAAGCTGTTCTTCAAATGCGGATTGTGTAAGCATAATGCTCAGAATTTCTTTTGTACAAAGATAATCCTAATTATTAAAATGAATTTTGTTACCTTTGAAATCGTTTAAAAAGTTTATTTATGAAGATTTTTAAAATTTTAGTAGCTTCAGTAGTGGTGTTGGGAATGACATCTTGCGTTAGTAAGAAGCAGTATGATGCTCTAAGTGGCAACTACAAACAGTGTATTGAAAATATTGGTGAGAGACAACGTGAAATTCAGGATCTGAAAGGTCAGAATTCAACATTGACGGCGGAAAATAACTTATTAAAAAGTCAGCACGATGCTTTGAAATCATCTTTGGATGCTTGTCTTTCAAACACAGGAAAGAGCTCGGCAAATATTGATAAATTGGTTGGTGAGATCAATGCGTCAAATTCTTATATCAAACAGTTGATTTCTGCAAATGCTAAAAACGACAGTTTAAATTTAGCGTTATCAAACAAGTTGAAAAGATCTTTGGATAATGTAACTGATCAGGATGTTCAGGTAAAAGTTCTTAAAGGTGTTGTAATGATTTCATTGTCAGATAAATTATTATACAAAACAGGAGATTACAACGTTTTACCTGCAGCTCAGGAAGTTTTGGGTAAAGTAGCAAAAGTAATCAACGATTATGATAAGTATTCTGTATTGATTGAAGGTAACACAGATAATGCGCCATTAAGCTCTGCAAATTTACCGAGAGACAACTGGGATCTTTCTGCATTGAGAGGTACAGCGATTGCTAAAATATTGCAGACTCAGTTTGGGGTAGATCCTGCAAGAATTACAGCAGGTGGTCGTTCTGAATACAATCCTAAAGCTACCAACATGAGTATTTCTGGAAGATCTGAAAACAGAAGAACAGAGATTATCATCATGCCTAAGCTGGATGAGTTTATGAAATTGATGGATATCACTCCTAAGAAATAATAAGACAAAACTTAAATAAAGAATTCCGATAAGCGATTATCGGAATTTTTTGTTTTCAAACTACATCTTCTTTTTTAAGAAGCTTTATAATCTGATCTAAGAAAAAACTGCGTCTTCTTTTACGGGAACTAATTTTTGTGGATGACGATTGGGTAATCGTGTAATTCTTTTCGCCATTCACGGGTAACAAATTTGTTTTCATCATCTTCATTCGAGTATTCTTACCTCTTTCTCTTATTTTGCAGTACCACAAAGTTATCAGCCTATCATCAGGAAAACAATCCGTATTTTTACGGATATTTTTTTGGAGATTATATTTTGATTTAAGACCCAGAATTATTTTAATTAAATTTGAACAAATAAAAAAATAATGAGTTTTTTTGAAGAAAAAAATCCGGAAATGGATCGGTATCTGGAAAATCATGCTTCGTCTGAGCCTGAAATTCTTAAAAAATTAAGAAGAGAAACTTTTCAGAAAACCACTCAGCCACATATGATTTCCGGTTATCAGCAGGGAAGGCTTCTAACGATTATTTCTAAAATGCTGAATCCTAAAAACGTTTTAGAAATAGGAACTTTTACAGGATATGCCACACTTTGCCTTACAGAAGGTTTGTCTCCAGAAGGAAAAATAACGACGCTTGATGTAAATGAAGATTTGGCTTATCTCCCAAGAAAATATTTCTCTGAAAGTAAATTTTCAAACCAAATTGATTTTAAAATTCAGGATGCAAAAGAATTTCTACGGAATACCGATGAGGTTTTTGATCTGATTTTTATTGATGCCGATAAAGAGAATTATGCTGAATATTTCAGATTAATTAAACCAAAGACAAAATCAGGCTCTGTGGTTCTGTTTGATAATGTACTTTGGTATGGGAAAGTTTTAGAAGAAAACCCGAAGCAGAAATCTACCCAGATCATTAAAGAACTTAATGATTTGGCGGCAAAAGATGATGATTTTGAAAATCTTATTCTACCTTTGCGTGATGGAGTAAACTTTCTAAGAAGAAAGTAGAATTTAAAGATTTAAAAATTAAAAATAATTTAAAGATTTTACATCATCTGATTTTTTAATATTTGAATCATTCAATCTTTAAATCAAAAATTGATGGATAAAGGAATTTGTATCGTGACTGTTGCGCCTGTTCGTTCCGAAAATTCGGATAGAGCAGAAATCGTTACCGAAATTTTGTATGGTGAAAGTGCAGATATTTTGGAAGTAAATAAAAACTGGACGAAAATAAAAATGCACTACGACGGCTATGAAGGCTGGATGGATACCAAACAAATCAAACCTGTCACCGAAGAATATCTTGCTAACAGAAAAGTAACACTCATTACAGAAGATTTTTCTTCGGTAATGACTCTTGAGGGAAAAACATTGTTGTCAATGGGTTCTGAAGTAGAGTTTCCGGCTGTTGCATCCAGAAGAAGTCATGATGTACGTGAAAGTGTTGCTTTGACTGCAAAAGAATTTCTTAACATTCCTTATTTGTGGGGTGGAAAAAGTTTTTTTGCGGTTGACTGTTCCGGTTTTGTACAGTTGGTTTATAAAATTCATAATGTGAAAATGCCTAGAGATACTTATCAACAAGCAGAAATAGGAGAGACTTTGAGTTTTGTAGAAGAAAGTCAGCCGGGAGATTTAGCTTTTTTCGAAAATTCTGAAGGCAAAATTATTCATGTAGGGATTATGCTCGACAATCAAAAAATTATCCATGCTTCCGGAAAAGTAAGAATAGATACGCTCGATTCTAGCGGGATTTTTAATAAAGAAATGAATAAACATACTCACAAACTGAGAGTCATTAAAAGCATTCTTTAAACTTTTATGGAAACTGTGATTCTTACTGTTTTTGATATTCTGAATTTAGTATTGATTCTGCTTTTATGGATTTATATTTTAAGAATATTTAAAAAACTTCCTGAGAAAATTCCGACTCATTTTGATCTTGAAGGAAAACCCGATCATTTTGGAGGGAAAAGATTTGCTTTTTTTCTCCCTGTTTTATCGGTCATATTTTATGTGGTTTTCTTTTTTATAACAAAATATCCCGAAACCGGAAATTTTCCGTTTGAGATTACAGAGGTAAATCAGAAAATGCAGTTTTTCATCATGATTTTTCTGTTGAAATGGCTTTTGTTTCTTATTTTATTGATGTTTTTAAATATTCAGGATTATACAGTTCGATACAGTTTAAATTCAGACTCGAAAGCAAGAGTTTACATTTTATTATTTATTCCTTTTATTTTTATCAGCGTAATGGCCGCTATAATCTCGGCTTATATTTATCAATAATCTATGGCTATTTTGTATTCCATATTTGTAAATCTTCTCATTTTCGGAATGAAAGTTTTGTCGTTGTTTAATGATAAAACTAAAAAAAGCGTTGAAGGAAGAAAGCACTCTTTAGATATTGTAAAATCAGCATTTTCTTCATCAGATAAAGTTTTGTGGATGCATGCTGCAAGTCTTGGAGAATACGAACAGGGACTTCCTGTTTTAGAAAAACTCAAAAAAAACTTTCCGGATCATAAAATTCTGATTACTTTCTTTTCACCATCGGGTTACGAAAATGTAGTTAAGAAAAAACATATTGCAGATTCGATTTGTTATCTTCCTTTCGATAGAAAAAGTACGGTAAAAGAATTTATTTCTCAGTTTGATTGTGAACTTTTTTTTACGGTAAAATATGATTATTGGTATAATCTTTTGGCAGAACTTAAACATAAAAATGTAAAAACATTTGTGATCTCGGCGTTGTTTTATGAAAGGCAGTCTTTCTTCACAACTTATGGGAAGTGGTTTGTAAAACAGCTGAAGCAAAATATAAATTGGTTTTTTCATCAGACACAGCATTCGTATGTTTTGGCTAAACATATCGGTCTACTAAATTCTTCGGTAACTGGAGATACCCGATTTGACAGGGTAAAGCAATTGAGGCTTCGTAATAATCATGTTGATTTCGTTGAAGAATTTATCAACGGTAAAAAGACAATTGTTTTTGGAAGTTCATGGCATGCAGAAGAGAAAATTGCAAAAATGATTTCTGAAAAAAATGAGAATTTAAAAATAATTATTGCTCCACACAATTTAAAAAGAGTTGATAATTTAAAAGAAATTTTTCCCTCTGCAATTTTGTACAGCGAATTGCAAAATACCCAAACGCTCCAACCTTCAAACTCTCAAACGCTCATCATCGATAGCATCGGATTGCTTTCCAAATTATATTCTTATGCAGATGTTGCAATTGTAGGTGGAGGTTTTCACGAAGCTGGACTTCACAATATTCTGGAAGCGGCAACTTTCGGTGTTCCTGTAATTTTTGGAAACCATTACAAGAAAAACCCTGAAGCTGATCAATTAATTTTAGCTAAAGGAGGTAAATCTTTTGAGAACGAAAATTCAGCGGCACAGTTTGTTTTAGATTTATTTAAAAATGATAAAATGCGTTTGGAGATGTCTGAAAATGCCGAGCAATTTGTGACTAAACAACCAGATTCTTCAGAGCTTATTCTTCAAAAGATATTATCACTTTAAAAATCCCTGGTTCTTAATATCTTTAATGATCAAATCAAAATGATCCGGAATTCTTTCGATATTGAGCCAATTAAAATCTATTCCATTATTGATAAACAGTTTCTCAAGATAAATATTAGCGGTGATTTTCTCGTGTGCAATTGAAAGATACTCATTAATTTCCATCCAATAATCTTCATCTATTTTTTTAGTTAAAGCTAGTGATTTTACAATTTTATTGATGATATATAGATAAAGTTTGTAGACATCATTGAATCTCTGTCGGCTCAGTTTTTCGTTGCTTTCAAGTATTTCATTGATCAATAAAAGGTTTAAACTAATGTCACCGAATTTATCGGTTGTTACTTTTACGTGTTCGGTAATTTGAGCACTTATTTTTCGGATAAGTACAATGAAATATTTTTGATTGCTGATGTATTTGGAAGCATATTCTACTTTTTCCTTAATCAGTTCTTCCATTGCATCGCGTTTCTGATCAACGGTTTCTTCATCGATTAATTCAAAATATAATTTTTTAGATAAGATTTCATCCTTTCTCAGTAGTCTGAAAATAAGTCGGTCTTTTTCTACAGATGAAAGTTGACTTAATGCTGCTTTAAATTCTTTAGAATACTCCATTAATTAAATATTTTCGAATATTTCATAAATCCGTTTAATGCCCAGTTTGCGGTGTAATAAAGAGATTTTAAAGTAGAAAACTTCATAAAATCTTTATAAACGAGATACTGGTCTTTGATGATATTCTGTTTCTTTCTTGAGATGCTGTTTTCACGCATCCTGTATTTTGCCAATGTTTTTTTTAGAGGATAACCTTTCGGGATTTCTTTCAATAAATTAAGCCACATTACATGATCTTCTCGTTTGCTTTTCACCGGGAAGTAAAATTTCCCGACTCTTTTGCTGTCGTAAATGGTAGAAACAGGAGCAAGTCTACAGGTTTTAAGCAAATTAGAAAACGTTACTATTTTATCGGCTTCAAAATCTTTCAAAATCGGCTTCATTGTGTGTTCGTCGCATCTTGAATAGTTGCAGTATGCCAATTCTGCATTGTTTTTGTGCATGAAGTCTGTCATTTCTTCAATATATTCAGGATACCAAAGGTCATCGGAGTCTAAGAATGAAATATATCTTCCTTGAGCTCTCTCAAGACTTTTGTTCCGTGCGTTTCCTGCGCCTCCGTTCTGTTCTAGAATATGTAGCTTGATCCTTGGGTCATTATATTTTTTAATAATTTCAATAGTATTGTCTTTAGATTGGTCATCAGAAATAAGCCACTCCCAGTTTTCATAGGTTTGGCTAAGCACGGATTGTATGGTTTCCTCGATGAATTCGGCGGAATTGTAACATGGTGTAATGATGGAAACTAAGTCTTTCATTTGTGCTATAAACTAGTATTAAAATTATAAAAATCTTTTTTCATAAAAGTGCCATGAACTTATACCGACTGCGATTACAATCAACATACATATTACAGCCATCAGAAAAGGATTGTAAGCTTCAAAAAAACCTAATGTCGTAAACGTTCTAATGATTGGAAAGTGGAAGATGTATATTCCATAAGTGAAATCGCCATATTTTCCAAAGTTATTCAAAAATTTAAATGAATATGCTATATAAAGTACAATAATGCCAATCATCATTGGAGATAATAATTGTATATTGATGAATAAATCAATCCAAACAGTACAAATGGCAATAATGAAAAGTGAATTTTTATGTTTAATAAATTTTTCAAAATTAAAGTAGATTAACATTCCCGGAATAAAATAAGATAATGTTCCAGGAAGTTGCTTTGCCATTGAAATTTTACCTAGTGATTCAAAATAATTAAGGTAAATCAAAGACAAGAAATAGATAATAATTAAACTGATATTTCTGTATTTATTGTTCTTTCCGAAAAAGAAAAACAATAATGGGACACAAAAATAATAGCACATCTCAATTTTAAGTGTCCAGAGTGCGCCATTCACCGCCTGATTTCCGAAAACTCCAGGAAGCCAAGGTGCTTTGAAATTTAAAAATAAGGAATTCCAGAAAAGGTATTTATAGACCTGTGTGTTGGCAAAATAATCTGATAGAGGGTAAGTGCTTACTAAACTCAATAATATAGCACACAAGAAAATCACCAATAAATAAGCAGGAACAATCCTTTTTATTCTTTTCTTTAAATAACTTTTCAGGCTTGAAGATCTTTCATAACTTCTTGCAATCAAAAACCCACTTACAACAAAAAAACCGAAAACTGCAATTTCGACAGGACTGTATTGAAGGAATTTAAGTTCCGCAGAAGCACTTAGTGCTCCTAAATGTCCTAAGAAAACAATAAAAGCCATTAGAACGCGGAGAAAGTCAAAATTATTTTTCGTGATGTCTTGCATTTGTCGTGTTTTGTGCAAAAATAGTTCTTTTTACAGAATACGATCTATGTGCATCTTGAATATTTGTTAAATCAACGTTATTTAAAGCATTTGTGAATATAAAAATATACGAGATAATAATTTTTTATAATATTTCTTCAAAAAATATGTTTAATAATGTAAATAAATCATAATTTTAACGCTTGAAAAATTTGATCTATGAAGAAATTAGCATTATTTGCAGGATTATCATTATTAGCTTTTACAGGATGTAACGACGACGACGCGCCAGAACAGATATTTCCTCTTGTTGGAACATGGTCTCCTACCCAAGAAGTGAGAACACAGGTTCCAGCTGATGGAGTTGGGTTTTCTGACCAAATAGCTTATTCAGACTGTCAGAAAGAATCTAGATGGGTTTTTAATGAAAATTCTTCTGGTAAAAGAACCAATAGAGATATGGCAGGTACGGTAACTCCGACCTGTAGCACAATTTCTGAGCGTAACTTCACTTATGTGTACAATTCTTCTGAGAAAAACTTCGAAATCAAATATCAGGGAACTGTAGTTTCAGATAAAGGTAAAGTGACTTTGCTTAATGCTGAAACTTTAAATCTGAAAATTGAAGATACTACAGACCCAACAATTTACAAGTCTACAACGTATACTTTCAAAAGAATTCCGCAATAATCAGTATTTCATATTACTATATAATCTCATCTTTAGGTGAGATTTTTTTTGTTTGTAAGGATTACATTGTAATTAATTCAAAATTAAATTTACATTTATTTTATAATCATTATTTTTGTGAAACTAGATTGAGAATTGATAGTGAAATTAATTCTAATATCTAAAGTCTAACATCTAACATCTATAATAAAAAGTGTTTTACGATCATCAGCAGATAGAAAAAAAGTGGCAGAAATACTGGGAAGACAATCAAACGTACAAGACTTCCAATAATACAGACAAACCGAAATTTTATGTTCTTGATATGTTTCCATATCCATCAGGAGCGGGGCTTCATGTAGGTCATCCGCTTGGATATATTGCGTCGGATATTTATGCGAGATATAAAAGACATCAGGGTTTTAATGTTCTCCACCCGGTTGGTTACGATAGTTTTGGGCTTCCTGCTGAACAGTATGCAATACAAACGGGAACGCATCCTGCAATTACAACTGAGCAAAACATTACAAGATACGAAGAGCAATTAAGAAAAATTGGTTTCTCTTTTGACTGGAGTAGGGAAGTGAGAACCTCCGACGCTTCTTATTATAAATGGACGCAATGGATTTTTATTGAATTGTTCCATTCTTGGTATAATAAAGATACAGACAAGGCAGAATCTATCGATACTTTGATCAAGCATTTTGAAGAAAAAGGAACGGAAGGTTTAAATGCCAATCAAAACGACGAATTAAATTTCACTTCAGAAGAATGGAAAAATGCTTCTGAAATTGATAAAGAAGATATTTTATTAAACTATCGTTTAGCTTACAGAGCAGAAACGACGGTAAACTGGTGTCCCGCTTTAGGAACTGTTTTGGCAAATGACGAAATAAAAGACGGCAAATCTGAAAGAGGAGGCTTCCCTGTTTTCCAAAAGAAAATGATGCAGTGGAGCATGAGAATTTCTGCTTATTCTGAAAGATTATTACAAGGTCTAAAAACTTTAGACTGGCCACAACCTTTGAAAGATGCTCAAGAATACTGGATTGGAAAATCTCAGGGAGCACAGGTTCAATTTAGTGTTGATGGTCACGACGAAATCGTTGAGGTTTTCACAACAAGACCCGACACTATTTTCGGTGCGACTTTTATGGTATTGGCTCCAGAAAATCCTTTAGTGGAAACAATTACTACAGCCGAACAAAAAGCTGAAATAGATACTTATATTGAAGAAACTTCTAAGAAAACCGAGAGAGACAGAATGTCTGACGTGAAAAACGTTTCGGGTGCTTTCACGGGAAGTTATGCAATCAATCCGTTCAGTGGAGAAAAAATGCCGATCTATATTTCAGATTATGTATTGATGGGGTACGGAACGGGAGCTGTAATGGCTGTTCCTGCGCACGACGAACGCGACCATAGATTTGCGAAGAAATTTAATCTTGAAATTAAAAAAGTTGTAGAAACAGAAGGAGACGTTCAGGAAAAGTCTTTTGATTCTAAAACCAGCGTTTGCGTAAATTCTGATTTCTTAAACGGATTAAATTACGATGAAGCAAAAGCATTAATGATTGATGCGATTGAAAAGAAAGGAATTGGCCACGGAACGACGAATTACAGACAGCGTGATGCGATTTTCTCAAGACAAAGATATTGGGGAGAACCGGTTCCTATATATTATAAGGATGGAATGCCTTACACGTTGCCAACTTCTGTATTGCCTTTGGAGCTTCCTGAAGTTGAAAAATATTTACCAACAGAAGATGGAGATCCGCCACTAGGAAATTCTAAAACTTTTGCCTGGGATGAAGCGAATCGGAAAATTGTTGATACTAATTCAATTGATGATCAAACTGTTTTCCCATTAGAGTTATCCACAATGCCGGGCTGGGCAGGAAGCTCTTGGTATTTCTTGAGATATATGGATCCTAAAAATGATGAGGTTTTCACAAATAAAGAACTTTCAGATTATTGGGGGCAGGTAGATTTATATATTGGAGGTAGCGAACACGCAACCGGTCACTTATTGTATTCTCGTTTCTGGAATATGTTCTTAAAAGACAGAGGATATATTAAGAATGATGAGCCTTTCCAAAAGTTGATCAATCAGGGGATGATTTTGGGGATGAGTGCTTTTGTGTATAGAATTGATGGTACTAATCAATATGTATCTAAAAACTTAGTAAAAGATTATAAAACTCAGGAAATCCATGTTGATGTATCTTTATTAAAAGGAACAACTGATGAATTGGAAACTGAAGCCTTCAAAGCCTGGAGACCAGATTATGCAGATGCAGAATTTATTTTAGAAGACGGAAAATACATCACAGGTCGTGAAGTAGAAAAAATGTCTAAGTCAAAATATAATGTTGTAAATCCTGATGATATCTGTAATGAATACGGAGCAGATGGTTTAAGATTGTATGAAATGTTCTTAGGACCGTTAGAACAATCTAAGCCGTGGAACACTCAAGGTTTAAGCGGAGTTTATGGTTTTTTGAAAAAATTCTGGAACTTATATTTTAATGGTGAGGTTTTTGAAGTATCAGACGAAGAGCCTACGAAAGCAGAATATAAAGTTTTGCATACCTTAATAAAGAAGGTGGTTTACGATATCGAAAACTTCTCTTTCAACACGTCTGTATCTTCATTTATGATTGCTGTCAACGAATTGCAGAAATTAAAATGTAACAAACGCAATATTTTAGAACCTTTAGCCGTTATCATCTCTCCGTATGCACCACATATTTGTGAAGAATTGTGGAGTTTATTAGGAAATAAAGAATCTATTGAGTTTGAAAGGTTTCCGATTTTGGATGAAAATTATTTGATTGAAGACGAAATTGAGTATCCTGTAAGTGTAAATGGTAAGATGAAATTTAAAATTGCTCTTCCTGCAACATTATCTGCTAAAGAGGTTGAAGATTTAGTGCTTCAAAATGAGAAAATGGGAATACTTTTGGAAGGTAAAACCCCTAAAAAAATCATCGTTGTACCAAAAAAAATCGTTAATATCGTAATTTAAAAGAAATTTAACATTGCTAAAATCAAAAAATTAGAGGTTTTAAATTTTTGATTTTCTAACGTATTTTATAAAATTAATAAATATTAATAAAATATTTAAATATAATTACGATATCGGAATCTTATCAAATTATCATTATGAAAAAAAGGCAAAATGTTATTTGATACTATTGGATTTTAATTAATTTTGCCTTTATTTTACAACTTTAAAATTTTAAAACAATATAATTTAGTTAAATATGGAAATGAATGTTTCAAAAAATGATGAGCAAGTAGTTGCTAGAAAAGCAGGAGGTCTTAATCCAGCTGTAATTATTCCTATTCTATTGGTTATAGGAATTTGTATTTGGTTATTCGTATTGGGTAGCCCGGGTAACTTTAAAGCTGATCCAAGATTGGCAGGTGCATCAGTAGCGTTTTCTGATGTTGAAGGTAAAGAGATGCATCCTGAAGGATTTTTAGGTATGATCTACATGGGAGGTATTATTGTACCATTGTTGGTAACATTCATGATTACTGTAATTGTTTTCTCATTTGAAAGATATTTTGTTTTAAACAAAGCTTCAGGTGCAGGTAATGTAGATAACTTCGTAGTAAAAGTAAGAAGTTTATTAAATAGCAATAAAGTTGACGAAGCTTTAGAAGAGTGCGACAGACAGCAAGGTTCTGTAGGGAACGTTGTGAAAGAAGGTCTTACTACTTACAAAGCTTTAGCTCACGATACTACTCTTAATAAAGAGCAGAAAATGGTTGCTCTTAACAAAGCAATCGAAGAGGCTACAACTCTTGAGATGCCAATGTTAGAGAAAAACATGATGATTCTTTCTACTTTAGGTACTGTTGCAACATTAGTAGCACTATTGGGAACAGTAATCGGGATGATTAGAGCATTCTTCGCTTTAGGAGCTGGAGGTGGTACTCCGGATGCAGCTGCATTATCAATCGGTATCTCTGAAGCATTGATCAACACGGCATTAGGTATTGGTACTTCTGCAGTAGCGATTATCCTTTACAACTTCTTTACTTCTAAAATTGACGGATTGACTTATAAGATCGATGAGATCGCTATGAGCATTCAGCAGTCTTTTGCAGAATTTCACTAAGAAATAAGTGAACCTGTGTTTTTACACAAAAAAAGAAGTTTTAATAATTAGATAATAAATAATGGCGAGAATAAAACCAAAAAGACATGGTGTAGTTACGGATATGACCGCAATGTGCGACGTTACGTTCCTACTACTTACGTTCTTTATTATGACCACTCAGTTCAAAAAGCCTGATGTGGAGCAGATCAAACCGCCATCTTCAATCTCAGAGAAGTTACTTCCTGATGCAAGTTTAATGACTATTAATGCTACTCCGGATGGAAAATTTTATTTCCAGCCTGTAGAAAATGCAACAGAAAGATTACAGCTTTTAAAGAAAATGGGTGAAAAGTACAATGTTACTTTTGATGATAAACAAAAAGCTTCATTCCAAAAAGTACAGTCTATTGGTGTTCCTATGAACCAATTGAGAAGCTATTTGGATTTGCCTGAAGATGAGCAGAAAAGTTATAAGAGCCCTACTGGGGTTCCTATGGATAGTACAAATAAGCAGTTAACAGACTGGGTACAACAAAGTTTAAGCGTAAATCCTGAATACAAACTTGCTATTAAAGGTGACGTTACAACAAAGTATCCTAAAGTTAAAGCTTTATTTGAGGGGTTAAGAGATATTAAATTTCTAAACTTTTGGTTGATTACGTCTCAAGAAGGTAAACCTAACGAATAATTAAGAAGAAGAAATGGCACAAGTACAAGTACAGGATAAGAGCGCCAAAGGTGGTAAAGTTCGATCCAAGAAAAACAACCCTGCCGTCGATATGACGCCAATGGTTGACCTTAATTTCTTACTATTGATGTTCTTTATGTTTACATCAACATTTAGTAAACCAAATGTGATGGATTTGGGGCTTCCGGCAAAACCGGATCCTAATGCACCAAAGCCACCTCCAACGGAAATTGACCTTTCAAATTCAATTACTTTATTATTAGGAAAAGACAACAGAGTATTTTGGCATCAGCAAGACCAAGCAGGTCTTAATGACCAAACTATGACTGAAACTAGCTTAGATAGAGAAGGGATTAGAGAGATTATTAAGCAAGCAAAAGCAAGGGCTAAAAAGAAAGATCTGTTTACAGTGATTATTAAGCCAACTGATGATGCAGTATATAAGAACTTTGTAGATATTCTTGACGAAATGGCGATTACAAAAAGCGAAAGATATGGGGTTACCGATCTTAAGCCTTACGAAAAAGCTGTTTACGATAAGAAGGTTGGTAACTAATTTGTTACAACAAAGTATATAACACTTAAATTTGCAATACAATGGCAGATGAAAATATTTACGGTCAAAATCTTACTTTAGACGAGATTGTATTTGAAAATAGAAATAAAGAATATGGTGCTTACGATCTTAGACATCAGTATCCTAGATTACTGACAAAGTCTTTCATCATCGGTACAGGATTATTCTTGGTGACTGCTTTATCTCCTTTCATTTATATGACTATTAAAAGTATGAATGAAAAGGATGCTTTAGAGGTAAAATCTGATTTGGTTGAAATTATCGAAGAAGATCCTATCATAGAGCAACCTAAAGAAGAAGAACCACCACCACCACCACCAAAAGTGGAAGAGGAGAAAATTGAAATTATCCAAAACGTAGTTCCGGAACCGGTGAAAGCTCCTAAAATTGAGACACCACCACCACCAATTTCTAAGCAATTAGAAACTACTACTGGTTTGGTTAATCAAGAAGGGGTAAAAGCTCCTGCTTATACACCACCACCACCGCCACCATCTACAGGTACTAAATCTTCAACAGCTGAAGTTAAGCCTCAAGTGAGTGAAAGCCAGATTTATAGCGAGGTTGAGCAAACTGCAGAATTCCCTGGAGGAATTAATGCCTTCAGAAAAAAAGTTTCTGAAAACTTTGACTCTTCAGCAATTGAAGGCGCAGACGGAGTGGTAAAAGGAGAGGTGACATTTGTAGTTGAGAGAGACGGAAGTATTACTGATATCAAAGTAAATGGTAAAAATTCAGATTTTAATTCTGAAGCAGTAAGAACCGTAAAATCTATTAAAAACAAATGGGCTCCTGCAAAAATTAATGGTCAAACTGTACGTTACAGATACAGACTTCCATTAGCAATGCAACCGCCAGAATAAGTTATTAGTTTATTTTAAATAATAATTAAAAAAGAGAAGCTTATGCTTCTCTTTTTATTTTTTTTAATATTTTTGTTGTATGATGTTCAATTGGTTATCCTTGGTCGCAGGAATTTGTTACGTAGTCTTAGGTATCGTAATGATGGTTTACAAATTTCTCGAGCCTATATACGCATACTCTCTGGGAGCGGTATTAATACTTTATGGAATCTTCAGGATTTGGAGAGCAGTATCAAAATTCAGAAATACAGACGAAGATGAAGTTTAGTGCTATTTTTTCAATGATTTTCTTCACAGGTTTGTTGATAAACTGTTCAAAAAAAGAAGAAAGCACTGTTTCGTATAACAAAGGCGAAATGACAATTTTAACGGATGAATCTTTTAAAAGTGTTACAGAAGCTTTGGCAGAAGGCTATATGATTAGCTATCCAGATACTAAAATAAAAGTGGTTACACAAAAAGAAGATCTGGGGTTTCTTGATTTGCTGAATAATAAAGCAAGAATTGCGGTGATGTCTAAGGCATTATCTCCTGAAGAGATTAAAGCCTACGAAGATAAAGTTGATATGAAAATCGAGCCTGCAAACTTTGCTGCAGATGCTGTCGTATTTTTTGTACCGAAAAATTCTGAAAAGTCAAGTATTACAATGGAAGAAATTACTTCTGGTTTACAGTCGGATGATAAGAATTTTGTATTTGACGGAACAAATTCAAGTAACCTAAACTTTGTAGCTCAAAAATTGAAGAAACTTCCTAAAGATTTGAAATTTTCAATTATTCCAGGGAGTGTAAATGTTATCGAAGAATTAAATAAATATCCGAATAAAATAGGTGTAATCGGCTTAAATACAATCAGCAGACCTTATGATAAAGAAGCTGAAAAATTAAGAGGAATGATAAAAATTCTTCCTGTTGTAAGTGCAGGTCAATCTTATTCTCCAGATTTTAGCGGTCTTCGCGAGATGAAATATCCCTTCACAAGAGTATTATATTTTCTTACGAATGAGGGTGGGTTTAATATTGCAAATGGGTTTATAAGATATTCTTGTACTCATTTGGGGCAAAAAATCGTTCAGAAGGAAGGTTTACAGCCCTATAATATTTATCCGAGACAAGTACAGATGCGTTAAAAAATATTAAAAAATACCTCGTTTCAAACCGATTTTATTATATTGGTCTGAAAATTGTGTATTTGTAATTCGGTTTTTAAGAATACAAATTTAAAAATAATAATGAAAGATATAATGATTATGAATGTAAAGAAGATTGCTTTAGGAGCATCAGTGGTATTTTTTACCAATTTTGCCTTTGCACAGACATTGCAGGATGGTATTAACAGCATGGATAGCGATAAGTTTGCTGCTGCGAAAACCAATTTCACGTCTATGATTGCAAAAGAACCTACAGCAGAAAATTATTTCTACCTAGGAAATACTTTTTTAAGACAGGGTGAACCAGATTTCGCTCAGGCTACAGAGAACTTTAATAAAGGTTTAGCTGCAGATAAAAAAAGCTATTTAAATCAAATTGGTTTAGCTACGGTTAAACTTGGTAAAGGTGATAAATCAGCTATTGCTGATATCCAGAAAATAGTTTCAGATTCTAGAGAAAAAGATGCTGCGGTATTGTTTAGAGCTGCAGAAGCATTGACTTTATTTGAAAAAAATAACTCTCCAGATTTAGCAGTTCAATTTTTGAATAAAGCTATTGAAAGAGCTTCTAGAAAAGAAGTTCCTGCGTATTATTACTATACTTTAGGAGATGCATACAGACTGAAAAAAATTCCTGGAGATGCAATGACTGCCTATGACAACGCGTTGCCATTAGCAAAAAATAAAGCTTCAGTGTATACAAGAATTGGAACTTTATGGATGGCGGCTCAACAGTGGCAACAAGCAAAAACCAGTATTGAGAAAGCAATTTCAACAGATCCTACATATGCGCCTGCTTACAAAGCTTTAGCGGCTTACAACATCAAATATCAGGAGAATGCAAAAGCTACTCAGGATTTGATTAATTATACAAAATATGCAGATGAGGATCCTTATACTCAATTAGAAATTGCAAAATTGTATTTCACTAATGAAGATTATGCGAATTCAAAAGCAATTTTAGATAAAATCTTTGATAAAATTGACGATCCTATTAAATTCAAGTTGAGAGCTTATGTAAACTATGCAGATGGTCAATATGCTGAAGCAAAACAAAATATGGATTCTTTCGTATCTAAAGCTGAAAAATCAAGAGTTCAGCCTGCAGATCAAGGTTTGATGGGGTTAATCGCTGCTGGTTTGGCTAAAACTGAAACGGATGCTGCTAAAAAATCAGCTTTACAGGCAGAAGCACAGCAAAAAATCGGTTTAGCTAAAGCTGCTAAAGATGAAACGTTGAAATGGGATATGGAATTGGCTAAAATCAATGGTGGAGGAGCTTCTCAGGCTGCTGTAAATGCTGGACCAACTTCTCCTGAAATTGAATCTTTCAAAAAATTAGTTGCTGCAAACCCACAAGACTCTGATGCATTATACAAATTAGCAAATGCTTATCAGGATGCTAAAAACTGGAACGGAGCTGTGGTAACATGGCAGAAAATGAGCACATTGCTTCCAGATTGGGCACCCGCATATTATAGTCAGGGTTATGCTTATCAGCAAGCAGGAAATAATGATGCAGCAAAAATTTCTTACGAGAAGTTTATTTCGACTGTAAAACCTGCAGAAGTAGAAGCTAACAAGCAAACTCTTGCTTACGCATATTTTGCGGTAGCATATCTTGAAAAAGATAAAGATCTTGCTAAAGCAAAAGATTATGTTGCAAAATCTGTACAGCTAGATCCTACTTATCAGGATGCTGTAAAACTAAATGCAGAAATCAATAAGTAATTTAAAATTTAAATTATTCATATAAAAACTTCCCATTCGTAATGTTTGGGAAGTTTTTGTTTAAACCTTATCTTTGAATTGATGAAGTCGAAACTTTGAAAGCGATAGCATCATTTAAATTATTATCAAAAATATGAAAACAGATATACTTGCTTTTGGAGCTCATCCGGATGATGTGGAATTAGGATGTGGCGGAACAATAGCTAAATTAATTTCGGAAGGAAAAACCTGCGTTATTGTTGATTTAACAAAAGGAGAGCTTGGAACAAGAGGAACCGATCAGACACGAAAAGAAGAAGCAACTGAAGCTGCCAAAATTTTGGGAGTAGCTGCAAGAGAAAATTTAGGATTAAAAGATGGTTTTCTTGTCAATTCTGAAGAATATCAAATGGAGATTGTAAAAATGATTCGTAAATATAGGCCAGAAATCGTTTTAGCCAATGCAATTGATGATAGACATCCAGATCACGCAAAAGCAGCGAAATTAGTGTCGGATGCGTGCTTTTTGGCCGGATTAAGAAAAATTGAAACTGTTT
This sequence comes from Chryseobacterium mulctrae, assembly GCF_006175945.1. NCBI lineage: Bacteria > Pseudomonadati > Bacteroidota > Flavobacteriia > Flavobacteriales > Weeksellaceae > Chryseobacterium > Chryseobacterium mulctrae. Next base: position 2,791,735 of record NZ_VAJL01000001.1, read on the forward strand.
TAAACGGTGAAATTCAGGAAGTGTGGAGACCTAAGCAAATTTTCCATTATATTCAGTGGAAACATATTCAGCCGGAATTTGTGATTGATATCTCAGAACATCTCGATAAAAAACTGGAAGCTTGTATGGCATTTAAAACTCAGTTTTATGATCCAACTTCTAAAGAACCAGAAACTCCGATTACATCAAAAGATTTTTATGAAAGCTTAACGTACCGTGCTCAGGATTTGGGAAGACTTTCTGGAGTTACTTATGCTGAGGGATTTACGTCTGAGAAGTTAATTGCTTTGAAAAATTTTGATGGAATTGTTTGGTAATTAAAAATTCTTTCCTATATTTGCACCACCAAAAACGGTGATTGTAGCTCAGTTGGTTAGAGCGCCGGATTGTGGTTCCGGAGGTCGGGGGTTCGAGACCCCTCATTCACCCTAATAAAGTACACTTTTACAGTGTACTTTTTTTGTTTTTACAACTTTGCTCATTTAGATTTCTATATCTTAACAATTCATTTTCCTCAATATGAATAATATTCAATTGATCATTATCCTCGAATCGATAACATTTTTGTCGATTTCAATTTAAATTCTTTTAAAGAAAATATTCCGAATAGATGTGAAATATCATTTTACGGAAAGTGAAAAATTTGTTATATTTATTTCAGATCAAATTTTAATATGAAAATAAATGTTACAGTAAAGCAATTGGGACGGAAACATCCTATTCTTGCTGCAGAGTCGCTTCAAATTGCTTTTGAGGGTGGAGATATATCATTAGAAAATTTATTAAAACTAGTTGTCCGGCAACAAGTAGAGGCATTTAATGTAAAATCTTTTGAGTGGGAAGACGAAGACTATGAAAAAATTCCCACAGAAAATTACCTGAACGTTCTTACCGACACAGGAAAAGTAGGTTTCGGAAGTATTTACAATCAGAAAAAAGCAGATTTAGAAAAAGCGCAGGAAAATGTAATTCAGGCTTTTGAAGATGGGATGTTTGCTGTCTTTTATAATGATGAACAATTGGATAATCTTACCCAGAATATCAACCTAAGTTTACAGCATACGCTCACTTTTATTAGGCTTACTTTTCTTGCGGGAAGCTATTGGTAATAAATTACAAACACAATCTATTAATGGAAATCACAGAAAAATTAAAATCGAAAAAAATTGTCAACTACTACAAAAATCTAAGACAAGATTTACAAGAACAGGCAGAGAAGAGCATATTGTCTCAACTGTTTTCTAAACCTAAATTAAAGAAAGACGTTGCTGCATTAGGTTTGTTGTTTTTGGGTAAAGAAAATCATTATCAAGAACTGACTTTAGGCTCGAAGAAAACAGAAGAAATCAAAAAATATTTAAAACCAGATATTTGGGAAGACCAAGAATTCTACAAGCTATTGGTTTATTTTTTTGGAGAAAACGCAGAATTGGTAAAATACGCATGGAATAAAATGCCTTACAAAATGTATCAATCAGGATACGATCGTCGCTCATTTCGTGCCCCCAATAATGAAAAATTTGTATTGCTCAACCAAATCAATTTAATTAAAAATTTACTGCAGTTTCCAAGCACCTGTTCTTACAGCAGTAATTTTGAATATTACAACCTGTCTTTGGAAGAACAGATTATTTACGATCATGCTTTATCCAATAATTCAAGCCAGTTTTATATCTGGTCGGCTGCGATTGATAACGGAAACAAAGAGATCTATCAGCTGATTGAGGATATTATTTTCAATAAACATACGGAAGGAAAAGTTTCGCAAAACATTATAAAAGCTTTGCTTAACAGCGAGCAGAAACATTGCTGGGAATTGGTAGAGAAGCTTTTGCTTGCGGCACAACGACAGGAAGGTTTAAGGCAAACTGTTTTGGAAGCTTTAGACGAAACAAGCATTGGAGCTTTACAATATATGACGAATGTAATTGTGGAGCATAAACTGACACGTTTTTCATCGGTTGTGCGTGCAATAGATACTTGGACGGGTTTAGGTTGGGAAGCTGAAAAAGAGTCTGTCGTTAAAAATATTGTTTCTCTGGCTCATACTTATTTCAGTAATCCGGAACAGATTTCTGAAGCTGTTAAGAGTAAAAATAATAATGAAGTGTATATGGCACTTTGGGTTCAGGGAGTTTTGGATGTAGAAAAAACGGTTCCTTATCTGCATGATTTGTTTGATAAAGGTAGTGTAGAAAAGAAATGTTTGGCGATAAAATTCGCTGTAGAAACTGAAGATCCTTACATTCAGATGCCATTGTATTATAAAGCCGTCCTGGAAGGTGATTTACAGGTTTTAGCATTTGCCGGAGTTCCTATGGTTTCACTTTTAAGCGCAAATGCTAATTCTAAATTTTATGTCAGTAATACCGATTATCCTAACTTTTTTGAAAAACTTCACGAGCTAACTCAAAAAATAGAAGTTAAAGAAAAAAAGTTTGAAGGAAAAGTTTTCTCTTGGCAGAATGCTACTTTCAAAAAGAGTGATTTATATGCTTCAATGTTTTATCTGGTAGGAGAAGATCGTGAAAAACTAGACTTGGTGCTTTCTTATTTTGATCAGTTTGATCTGAGTTTAAGAGAGCAGCTCACAAGAAATATTCTCGGTGATTTCTACTGCTACTCTTATTCTTATAATTTTGAAAAGAAAAAGAAAGAAGTTACCCCTTTTCAGAAAGAATTTGCTTTTAAAATTATCAAAGACAGGGGAGAATCTATGATTGCCTCAGGAATTAATGTTTTGCAGCAAGATTCTTTAAATAAAGATGAAGTCATGATTTTCTTTGATCTGTTTAAAAGAAAAGGCGGAACGCTTCGTAAAAAGTTAATAGAATTGATGATGAAGCAGGAAGATGCAGTGGTCACTCCATTGGTCGAAGAATTAACTGCGAAAGGCGACATCGAACAAAGAACAGCTTCATTGGATATTATGCTTCAGCTCCAGAAAAACAGAAGATTGTCTGATAAAATTAATCAATGGGCTTTACAGTATTCTGAAAAAACAAAAATTTCTGATAGAGAAAAAAACTTATTGGATCAGCTTAATCCTTCTGAAGATAAAGAAATCCTCTCAGAAAAAAACGGATTTGGTTTTTATAATCCTTCCGTTATCTCAAAGTATGAGTTGCCAAAAGTAGAATCAGATTCTTTCTATGCAAAAGCAACAAAGAATGATAAATATGGCTTCACACAATCTTTAAATCATATTAAATCTGAATTAAAAAAACTTAATGATTTATTTTTAAGTCATAAAGACCACGAATATGAATATGAAGACTGGAACGGTTCTCTGGTAAAAGAATTGCTGGGAAATAATTTCCGTCAGATTAAAAAAAATACCGAAGGTTTTACTGGCGAAGAATTAGCGGTAAATTACCCGCTGCATGAAGTTTGGGAACAATGGTATAAAGATTCTAAACTGCAGCCGGTTGATTTATTTTTATTGACATTTGCAGAGAACTGCGATCGCAAAAAGTTTAGAGATTTCCTTGAAAATTATGTGTTTTATCACCAAGGCTTCATTCCGAATCCCCTTAAAAATGATTATTACTGGGACAATCCTCTTAAAAATATTCTCTTATCATTAGAATACAAGTATGAATTTAAAGAATCAATAGATTTTCTGATTGATGCCTGTGCTACTTTATTTGCAAATCTTCCGAAAGAGATTATTGATTATAAAGCCAAACCCAACGAATATTATTACAGATACGACGGAGACGGTTGGCAAAATACAGTTTTTTTCAAAGTGTTTTTACAGTCTATTCCGGTAAAAAAACTGACAGATGAGCAATTTACAAAAGTCTGGAACTTGTACCGATGGATGCAGTTCAACGGATTACAGGGTAATGTAAAATACACCGTTCCTGGTTTCTATTTATTCTGTAAAGCTTATGAACTAAAACTTATTACCAAAGATGAGCTTTACGAAGGAGTTTTTACAGCAGAATCTGCAATAAGAGACCTTACAACAACCAAATTTTATCATCACAGCGAAAAATATCTGGAAACATTTCCTTTCCTGAAGCCTGTAATTGACGGAATTCAAAATAAATTTTTAGATGTAGAACTTATTCGCGGTGATGCGAATACTTCGGTTTCGCATTTTGTTCAGGGATTTCAGACGATTTATGGAGCTGAACGGTTTGTGCAAATTTTAAAAGGTTTAGGCAAAGCCAATTTGTATGCAAATTATATTTACAGCTACGGAAACGAAAGTATGACGAAACAAAAGCTGTTTTCTTATCTTTTGTCTAATTGTTATCCATTGGAAAGTGATACTCAGGAATCATTTAATACAATGATGAAAAAGGAGAATATTGCTGAACTTCGGTTGATTCAGGCTGCAGTTTATGCTCCGCAATGGCAGAAATTTATTAGTAATTATTTAGGTTGGAAAGGCTTAGATTCTGCAATCTGGTGGATGCATGCACATACAAAAACAGGATCTTATCAGGCTCAAAATTCAGGGCTTGAAAGCGAAGTGGCAAAATATTCTTCCGTAGATGTTCAGGAATTTCAGGATGGAGCCGTTGATAAAGATTGGTTTACTAAAGCGTATAAAGAACTAGGAAAAGCCCGCTGGGAAATGTTGTATGAATCTGCAAAATATATTTCTGATGGAAATGGGCATCGAAGAGCGAGGTTATATTCCGATACATTAACAGGAGATTTAAAAATAAAAGAAGTTACTGCAAAAGTAAAAGACAAGCGTGATCAGGATTATCTTCGTGTGTACGGTTTGGTTCCTTTAAGTAAAACAAATTCTGAAAAAGATGTTTTAAACCGATACGAATATATTCAGCAGTTTAAGAAAGAAAGTAAAGAATTTGGCTCGATGAAACAGGCGAGTGAAGCATTGGCAATTCGTGTGGCGTTGGAAAATTTGGCGAGAAATGCAGGTTATCCTGACCCGATCCGTTTAACTTGGGCTATGGAAACCAAGCAGATTCAGAACTTATTATCAAAAGAAACTCAGGTTACCATTGATGGCGTTACGGTTGGTCTAATTATCGAAGACGACGGAAAATCCGAGTTGGTTGTTTTCAGGGATGATAAACAGTTAAAATCAATTCCCCCAAAAATTAAAAAAGATAAAGCGATTGTAGAATTAGGAACTTATCGAAAAATCATGCGAGAACAATGGATGCGCTCCAGAAAAGGACTTGAAGAAGCGATGATAAGAGGCGATGAGTTTTTATATTCTGAAATAAAAAATCTTTTTGAACATCCGGTTATTGTGAAGCATTTAGAAAAACTGGTGTTTATTTCTAATGATAATAAGATAGGATTTTTCCATGATGGAAATTTGGTAGACGCTCAAGGTGAAATTCATGAACTGAACGAAAATAATACATTAAGAATCGCTCACTGCGTAGATTTGCACCAACATTCGGTTTGGAGTGATTTCCAGCATTATTGTTTTAAAGAAAAGCTGATTCAGCCGTTCAAACAAATTTTCAGAGAATTATATACTCCGACTCCGGATGAGTTGCAGGAAAAATCTGTTTCACGACGATATGCAGGTCATCAGATTCAACCGAAGCAAACCTTAGCTCTATTAAAAACAAGAGGATGGAAGGTAGACTATGAAGAAGGTTTGCAGAAAGTTTATCATAAAGAAGGTTTTCAGGTTAAATTATATGCGATTGCAGATTGGTTTTCTCCTGCAGATATAGAAAGCCCGACCCTTGAAACAATAGAATTCCATTCATTAAAAGATTATAAAAATATTCCTTTTGAAGACATCAATCCGAGATTGTTTTCTGAGGTAATGCGTGATGTTGATTTGGTGGTTTCCGTTGCTCACGTTGGTGGAGTAGATCCTGAAGCAAGCCATTCTTCTATTGAGATGAGAGCGGTATTAATGAAAGAAACGGCACAGTTATTTAAACTTGAAAATATAAGAATCGAAGGTTCTCATGTCTTGGTAAAAGGTCAAATGGCAGAATACAGTGTGCATTTGGGAAGTGCAGTTGTACATCAGGTTCCAGGGAAATATTTGTCGATTCTTCCGGTTCATTCACAACACAGAGGGAGGTTGTTTTTACCTTTTGCAGATGATGATCCAAAATCTGCTGAAGTTTTGTCTAAAGTTTTATTACTGGCAAAAGATAATGAAATTCAGGATCCGACAATACTTTCTCAGATCAAAAGAGAATATGTTTAGAACTAATATTGATCATATAATAGAAAAGTACACTGTGAAAAGTGTACTTTTTATTTTTAATATCTGATAATAACAAGTTGGAAAGTGTAGCATAAAAAAAGCATCCTTTTTCAGATGCTTGTGTTTTTTTAGATATGTTTTGATTTAAACTTCGTCGTCAGAATCTATAGTGTAAGTTCTGCTTTTGAAATCTTTATCATGCTTTTCTGAAATAACATCCTCACCTTTTTCGTTAATGATGAAATCTGTGGACTCATTAAACATCTCCTGAAAACTCTTAAAATCTTCTTTGTAAAGATAAATTTTATGCTTCTCGAATGTAGCTTCTCCATTCTCTCCGAAATTCTTTTTGCTTTCGGTAATCGTAAGATAATAATCTCCTGCTTTAGTCTCGCGCACATCAAAGAAATAAGTTCTTCTCCCCGCTTTTAACACCTTAGTGAAAATTTCATTTTCATGGCGTTCCTTGTATTCACTCATTATTAGATATTTTTTTTAATCTTGTTAAGAACAAATATAAAATATTTCTTTTAATCACAAAATTTTTTTTATGATTTATTTAACAATTCCAAATGTTTTGACTATGCAGTTGCAGAATTGGTAATTTCGCTAAGATTAAGAATTTTGTCGGCTCTTTGTGCACTAGACTCTCTATGTGTGATGATTATGGAAGTTGCGTTATTGATTTTAGAGTCAATATTTTCAAGGATATTCTGTTCGGTTTCTGTGTCTAAAGCGGATAAAGAATCATCAAAAATAATGATATTCGGGTCTTTTATTAACGCTCTTGCAATACAGATTCTTTGTTTCTGACCTCCCGAAAGCATTACTCCACGTTCTCCTACCATGGTTTTATACTGTTCTTTAAACTCAACAATATTTTTGTGTACGTCTGCAATTTTAGAATATTCTACCACTTTTTCGTGAGTAGGATTGTCGATAGAGAATCCGATATTATGCTCAATAGAATCTGAAAAAAGATAACTTTCCTGCGGAATGTATCCGATGAAATTTCTGTAGTTTTCCAGATTGTGATCTTTTAAATTTTTACCGTCAATCAAAATTTCACCTTCAGTAGGATCAATCAATCTGCATAGAAGTAAAGCAATGGTAGATTTTCCGCTACCGGTTTTCCCCATGATGGCCAAAGATTTTCCGGCTTCAATTTTAAAACTTAAGTTATCTAATGCTTTAATTCCCGTATTCGGATAAACATAAGATACATTTCTAAATTCAATATCTCCTTTAATAGGATAATTGTCAAAGTTTTTATTGTAAATCTCAGACTGTTTTTCCAAGAATTCATTAATTCTTTGCATTGAAGCTTCAGCTCTTTGGTTGATTGAAGTTACCCAACCTACCATTGAAAACGGCCAGATCAAAATATTGATGTACATAAAGAAATCTGCAATTTTCCCGACTGTAAGTTCGCCTGCGATATATTTTTGTCCGCCAATCAGAATGACTGCAACATTCAATAGTCCGATTACAAATAAAATGATGGTAAAAAAATAGGCTTCTGTTTTTGCTAAATCTAAAGCTTTGTCTTGGTAATCGCTTACTTTAATACCGTAATTTTTTTGAATATATTTTTCCTTTGCAAAGTATTTTACCACTCGTATTCCGGAAAAACTATCCTGTACAAAAGTGGAAATTGCAGATTGGCTTTTCTGCATCACTTTTGATTTTTTATTGATAATGGAGCTTACTTTAAATATGATATAAGACAAAATAGGAAGCGGCAACAATGTCCAAACCGTCATCGATGCATCAGTTTTAATCATATAAAAACTGGTAATCAATAATAGTACAACGAGATTGACAACGTACATTACACCCGGTCCCAAATACATTCTTACGGCAACAATATCTTCACTTAATCGGTTCATTAAGTCTCCAATGGTTGTCTGCTTATAATCTGTAAGCGATAAATTCTGGTAATGTCTGTAGATTTTATTTTTCAGCTCATATTCAATCCTTCTTGAGGCAACAATAATGGTCTGTCGCATCATAAAAGTAAAAAATCCTGTGAGAAGTGAACAGCCAACAATAATGGCAACGTAAATTAAAACCTGTTTATTAAAGCCCAGATTTCCGTGTTTCGTCAATTCGTCAACTGATTTTCCGACAAACTGTACTTTATAGATGTTAAAAAAATTACTGGCGATGATGAAGAGTAACCCCCAAAACAATAATATTTTGTGCTTCCAAAAGTAAGGGTTCAGAGTTTTCAGTGCTTTCATAAAGTTTCACAAAATTACAAAAATTGAAGCAGACTGAGAATTTCATAAATTTTAAATTTCATATCTTTGCACCCATAAAAAGCTCTTTGAATGTTAGGAAGAAGACAAATCCGTGAAAAAGTAGTAGAATCCGTGTATTCGTACTACCAAAATCCGATAAAATTTGATGTGTTAGAAAAAAACATGTTTTCGGGAATAGAGAAAATCTATAATCTCTATATTTTTCAGTTGAATTTTTTGGTAGGTCTGAAGGATCTTGCAGAAAATCAAATGGAAATTGGTAAAAACAAGTATTTTAAAACTGATTCAGATGTCAATCCCAATCAAAAATTTATCAATAATCAGGTTTTAAAAAAACTTGATGAAAACCCTGAGAGATTATTTTTCTCTGGTCAGCATAAAGATTTGAAGTGGGACTTGCACGATGATATGTTGGTGAAAACTTTCCAGCGTATGACTGCCGGAAAACGTTATCAGGATTTTATGAAGGAAGATGGCTATTCTTTCGAAGATGATCAGAAATTTATCGGAAAATTATTTTTAAGATATGTTGCCGAAAATGATGATTTTCATGATTATATCAGCGATAGAGAATTAACTTGGTCAGATGATATTCACATTGCAAATTCGATGGTTCAAAAGACAATCGGATTTTTGAAAGAAGATGAAGAAAGCCGCACTTTAATTAAAATGATTAAAGATGAAGAAGACAAAACTTTCGCAAGCAAACTTCTTAGAGATACGTTGAATAACTGGGAAACCAACGAGAAAAAACTTTCTGAGCGTCTTGAAAACTGGGATTTGGAGAGAGTGGCATTGATGGATAAAGTTATTTTAACGACTGCTATTTCAGAACTTGACAATTTTCCTTTTACCCCTTCAAGAGTTATTATTAATGAATATATCGAGATTGCAAAAGTATTTGCTACAGATCGTTCTAATATATTCATCAACGGTATTTTAGATAAATATTGTAAAGATTTAAATAGAATATAAATTAAAAATTAATTTAATATGAAAAAGACATTATCAATTATTGCTTTGTCTGTAATCGGATTAGGATTGGTTTCTTGTAAAAAAGAAGAAAATAAAGAAGTGCAAAATGCAGAAGTAATCGGTGTAGATTCTACCAATGCACCTGCAGCACCTTCAACTGATTCTACAGTTGCACCTGTAACTCCTGCTGTTGCCGGAGCTGAAGCTGCAGCACCTGTAAAATCTAACCAACCTACCACAACAATTGCATTATCTGAAAGCAATTTCGATTTTGGAACGATTAAAAAAGGTGCAAAAGTAAACCACGTTTACGAAGTAACCAACACAGGTACAAACCCATTAATTATCTCTGAAGTAAAGCCTGGATGCGGATGTACTGCTCCTGAATTTACAAAAGATCCGATTATGCCGGGTAAAAAAGGTAAAATTACTTTGAGTTTTGATTCTACAAACTTCGACGGAAGCGTACAAAAATATGCTGATGTTTTTGCAAACGTAGAAAAAGCGCCGATAAAATTGACATTCAATGCTAATATTCAACCATAATTAAATGAATATGTTAACAGTATTTTTACAAGCACCTGCTCAGGGAAATTCAACCACCATGTTGATGATGATGGGAGTAATGGTTGTTGGATTTTATTTTCTGATGATCAGACCTCAGATGAAAAAACAGAAGCAGGAGAAAAAATTTCAGGAAGATCTGAAAGTGGGAAGCAGAGTAGTACTTACTTCTGGTCTTCATGGAAGAATTGCTCAGATTCAGGAAGATGGAGTAGTTATTGAAACGCTTTCCGGGAAACTGAAATTTGAAAAAGCAGCGATCTCTAGAGAGTTTACAGCAACTAGATTTGGAGACAAAGCTACAGCTGACAAAAAAGAAGTTACAGAAACTGAAAAGAAATAATTTAGTTTTAAATAATATTGTGTTTCGGCGCGGTGACCAAAGGTCACCGCGCCGATTCTTTTTTAATTCCTTTTTAAGCGTATTGTCATTCAGAACAAAGCAAAGCGGAATGAAGAATCTATCTTAATAATCTTAACCACTTAACTAAAACTTAAAGTTTTAAAAGACTTCTCCTTCGTCGAAATGACAAACCGTTTAGTCGTTGTGTTTATTCGTGAAAATATTAGTGGAAATTGTGTTTAAAATTTAAAATAAAATATCTTTGCTCAATGAATCAAAACAAAATCATTCTCATTCTCGGAGCCAATTCTGATGTTGCTAAACAATGTATTTTACAATATGTTGCAAAAGGATTCTCTATAATTGCTGCTTCCAGAAATACCCATTCTTTAGAAAGTTTTATTCAGAAAAATAATCTTAATTCAAAAGTTTCGGTTTTATCTTTTGATGTTGAAGATTTTGATTCTCACCAAAAATTTTATAATCAACTTCCAACAAAACCTCACATTGTAATTTACGCAGCCGGATTTTTAGTAGATAATGAAAAAGCATTAAGCGATTTCAAAGGTGCCCAACAAATGATGACCGTTAATTATATGGGTGCAGTATCTATTTTGAACATTATTGCGATGGACGAAAGCAATAAAAATTTAGAAAGAATAACAGGGCTTTCTTCACTTTCAGGAGTGAGAGGTCGAAAAAGTAATTTTGTTTACGGAAGTACGAAAGCGGCTTTTACAACTTATTTAGCAGGTTTGAGACAAGAATTAGTGCCGAAAAATATAATAGTTAATGTTTTGATTAGCGGATATATCAATACAAAAATAAACGCTGGATTAGAACTTAATAAAAATCTCCTGATGGAACCTGATTATGTCGCAAAACATATCGTGAATGCAGGAAATTCTTTTACCATTGTCCCAAATTTTAAATGGAAGATCATTTATTTTATTTTGAAAATCTTGCCGGAAAGTCTGGTGGCACAACTTCCTTAAATTATTTAGTAATGAAAGATGAATTTTTAGAAATCAGAACTTATATTAATAATATAAGTTATTATGATAGTTCAGAGAATCGTGAATATGATCATTATCCTTATCTGAAAGGTGTTTTAGAAAATTTCACAGCAAAACAACAGGATGATTTTATAAATGCAATTTTTACTTGGTATGATCATGAATTATATTTCGTAGCAGATTGTTTAAATTTTACTGATTATATATTGAAAGGAAGATACGAATCATCTTATGTTTTCTGTGAATGCTTTGCTAAAATTGATAATGTAAAATATTTGGAATATTTATATCAGGATTTAGAACTGCATTTAATGCATAGGAAATTTTTCAAAAACGATTTATCTCTGTCTCTTCAAGATATAATAAATAATTTATACTTACTAATCAATTATTTAAGAGATGAAAATAGTATTGATTTTTGTTTAAAAATTATTGAAAATATTGATAACTAATTTACTCCACATCCTGCAACAATTCCAGCGCCTTCATCATATCGATTCCCTTTCCCAAAACAGGTTTGAACAAATCTCCTTTTTCCTTTATTCTTTCTAAAGCATTCTCTATATTAAAATCAGTAGGCTTCAAACCTTTTTTTAGTTCGCTCCATTCAATCGGCATTGAAACTGATGCTCCTTCTTTTGGTCTCAAGCTGTAAATACTCGCTAAAGTTTGTCCCTGTCGGTTTTGAAGATAATCGAGATAGATTTTTTTATCGTCTCTTTTTTGTAAACTTCTTTCTAATGTTGTGATTTTTGGAAGTTTTTCATTCACCTGCTTCATCAGAATGTGGGCAAAATCTTTCACCTGATCATAATCGTACGCTCCACCCATCGGAATATAAATGTGAATTCCTGTACTTCCTGAAGTTTTACAATACCCTTTTATTTTAATTAAATCTAAAACTTCTTTCACCTGTTGGGCTGTCTCAATAACGTCGTTGAAACTATTTTTCTTCGAAGGATCAAGATCCAAAACCAAATAATCAGGATGTTCCAGATCTGGAAGCGAAGAGTTCCACGGGTTAAAATCAATGCAGCCCAGATTATTCAAATAAGCTAAGGTCGCTTTATCATTACAGATAGCGTAATCGATGTATTTATCGGTAGACTCTGAATGAACTTTTGTTGTTTTAATCCAATCAGGAAAAGAATCTCCAGTGTCCTTTTGGTAAAACCCTGAATGATCAATTCCGTTTGGAAAGCGGTTTAAAGAAAGCGGACGGTTTTTCAGATGGGGTAAAATATATTCAGCTACAGACTGATAATATTCCACAACATCGCCTTTGCTGATTTTATCTTTCGGAAAATAAATTTTATCCTGATTTGTGAGCTTTATTTTATGACGGTTCAGTGTAATTTCAGTGTCTTTTTCAAGATCGCTTTCTGTTTTTTCTGTGGATTTTTTAGTCGTCATATTTTTAGATTTGGTAGTTTTCTGATTAGATTTTTTTATTGAATTACTGATTTCTTTTGCATCTTTATCTTCCCTGATCGCCACAAAAACAGGATGACGGAACATTCCGTCTTTTGTGATCTCAGAATATTTTATTTCGCAGACCAATTCAGGTTTCGTCCATGTTACAGGCATATTTGTTTTAGGAATAGTTTCAAAAGGTGATGTTTTTATCACTAATTTTTTCAGCCTTTGATGAAGCTCATTCAACAATTCATTATTAAATCCGGTTCCGGTATGTCCTGAATAAATCAGTTTTCCATCGATGTATTTTCCCAAAATAAGAGCTCCAAAACCTTGTCTGGAACCTTTTGGTTCTGTGAAACCACAAATTATTGCTTCTTCCGTGTTGGTGAATTTTATTTTAAGCCAATCGGAGCTTCTGCTGTTTTCGGTATAAATGCTGTCCGATTTCTTGGCAATCATTCCTTCCAGCTTCATTTTTTTCATCTGATTAAAAAAAGCAATTCCTTTTTTAGGAACATGATCACAAAATTTGATCAGGTCTGTTTCAATTAAAGCATCTTTTAAAAGCTCTTTTCTTTGAATTAAAGGCAGTTCTTCGGTAGAATGACCATTGAGCCAAAGCAAATCAAAAACCTGATACGTTAAAGCCAAATTTGGGTTGTCTCCAATTTGCTGTAATAATTGGAAGTTAGGTTTTCCATTTTCATCATAAGCGACAATTTCGCCATCCAGAATCATTTTGTGCTTTTGCTGAATGAAATCTTCGGCAATAGTGTCAAATTTAGACAGAAAAGAAATGCCGTTCCGGGAATAGAAGAGTCGATTTTTTTTGCTTAAATCAGCTACAGCCCGGTAACCATCCCATTTGATCTCGAAAATCCAGTCTTCGTGATCAAAAGCATCGTCAGAAGATTTTGCAAGCATAGGTTTGATGAATTTTTCGAGTTTTTTTTCATCACCTAAAGAGTTGAATCGTTGAAATTTTGGTTTTGTTTCAGAAGTTATGACTTCTTTTTGTTGCTTTTCAGGCTTTTTTTTTCCTCTAAAAATTTTGTCACCTGAGAATTTTTGGCAGTATTTTCTTCAGCATCATATTTTTCTTCAGCAAATTTATCTTTATGTTTAATCAAAAGCCAAGCGTTATTTTCGGCATTTTTCATTTTAACCAAAGCAAATTCTCCTTTCAGTTTTTTGCCGTGAAGAATAAATTTTAAAGAACCTGCTTTCAATTCTTTCAACAGTTCTTTTTCATCAGAAAGTTTACTGGTTTCGTCTAAAGGTTCATACGTTCCGCTGTCCCAGATTTCAACTTGTCCGGCTCCGTAATTTCCTTCAGGAATATTTCCTTCAAAATCTTTATAATCGTACGGATGATCTTCAACCATCATCGCCAAACGTTTGTCTTCGGGATTTAATGATGGACCCTTTGGAACGGCCCAACTTTTCAGAACGCCTTCCATTTCTAAACGAAAATCATAGTGAAGTCTTGATGCAGCATGTCTCTGAATCACAAAAATAAGCTGGTCTTTGCTTTTTTTTGTTTTTCCTTTGGGTTCGGTAGTTTCATCGAACTTTCTCTTATTGTTATAATCTTTAAGTGCCATAATCACGAAGCGTTTTTAGATTTTGGACTTTGTAAACTGGCTTTTAACTGTGCCATTAAATCAATTATTTTGCCCTGTTTTGCCGGTTCTGATTTTTTTAGTTTTACGGTTTTACCTTTCGCTTTTTTCTTAATGATTTTAAGCAGTTCAGCGGAATAAGTATTTTTGTAAAATGTGGGATCAAAAGGCTTTGAAAGCTGCTCGATAAGATTTTTTGCCATTTTCAGTTCGGTAGGTTTGGGAGCTTTTTTGGCAGGAATTTTAAACTGTTTGTAATCTCTGATTTCCTGATCGAATCTTAATCGATTTAAAACCAAAACCTCATCATTATAAGGACGAATCATACCGATCGCTTCGCTGTCGCGAAGAACAAACGTTCCGATGCCGACCATTTTAGTTTGCTGTAAAGCTTTTATCAAAAGTCTGTAAGCATTTTCGCCGTTTTTTTGTGGCTCAAGAAAATAAGGAGTTTCAAAATAAACAGAATCTACTTCAGCTTCTTTTACGAAATGTTCAATAGAAAGAATCTTAGTTTTCTCGGGACTTGCGGCTTCGTAATCTTCATCTTCCAGAACAACATATTTATCGTCCATCAGATACCCTTTTACAATGTTTGCCCACTTCACTTCCTTACCTGTTTTTTCGTTAACTCTTTTGAATTTAATATTAGAAAAGTCAGATTTATCCAGCATATCAAGATCGAGTTTGCTGGTTTCTGTTGCAGAATAAATCTTCACAGGAATATTGACTAAGCCAAAACCAATGGCACCGTTCCAAATTGCTTTCATTGTCTTACTTTTTTAGGAAAACTTGCAATGATTGTGCCGTGAAAGTTTTTAATTTAACCGAAAATTTGTACTGAGAAGACGACAGAATTATTATTTGTAATTAGTTTGTCATTCCGTAGGAATCTAAATGCTTTTAAATAAACTTTGTTGAGATTCCTACGGAATGACAAACATCCTATTTAATAATTATTATATAAATAAGTTTAAATAAAAAAGCGGAGAAAAAATCTCCGCTTCTAATTTATGCTTTTAAATTTAATTTCAATTCCAATTCATCGAGCTGTTCATCAGCAATTGATGAAGGCGCATCGATCATCACATCACGTCCAGAATTATTTTTCGGGAATGCAATATAATCTCTAATAACCTCATTTCCATCCAAAATAGCTACCAAACGGTCAAATCCGAAAGCTAAACCACCATGAGGCGGAGCTCCGTATTTGAACGCATTCATTAAGAATCCAAACTGAGCTTCTGCTTCTTCTTTTGAGAATCCTAAAAGGTCAAACATTTTAGATTGAAGATCTTTATCAAAAATTCTGATAGAACCTCCACCGATCTCGTTTCCGTTCAACACCATATCGTATGCATTAGCTCTTGCTTTTCCTGGATCTGTTTCCAATAAATGAATATCTTCAGGTTTTGGAGACGTGAAAGGGTGGTGCATTGCGTGATAACGTCCGCTTTCTTCATCAAATTCCAATAATGGGAAGTCAACAACCCAAAGTGGTGCAAAAACGTCTCCTTTTCTTAATCCTAAACGGTTTCCAAGCTCCATTCTCAAAGCAGAAAGCTGAGTTCTTACTTTGTGCTCATTTCCTGAAAGAATCAACATTAAATCGCCTTCTTTCGCTCCGAATTTTTCGATGATTTTTGCTAAATCTTCCTCGTTGTAAAATTTATTTACAGAAGAAGTTTTCACTCCGTCATTCTGGAATTTAGCCCAAACCATTCCTGAAGCTCCAATTTGTGGTCTTTTCACCCAATCAACAAGTTCGTCGATTTGCTTTCTTGTATAATCTGCACAACCTTCAACATTGATTCCGACAACCAATTCTGCGTCATCAAATATTTTGAAATCTTTTCCTTTTACTAAATCGTTTAATTCAACGAATTCCATTCCGAAACGGATATCCGGTTTGTCGTTTCCGTATTTCTGCATTGCATCAGCAAACGTAATTCTTGGGAAAGTTCCGAATTCCTGACCTGTAATATCTTTGATTAACGTTTTCGTCATTCCTTCAAAAACATTCATTACATCTTCCTGCTCTACGAATGCCATTTCGCAATCGATTTGTGTGAATTCCGGCTGTCTGTCGGCTCTCAAATCTTCGTCACGGAAACATTTCACGATCTGGAAATATTTATCCATTCCACCAACCATCAACAATTGTTTGAAAGTCTGTGGAGATTGTGGCAATGCATAAAACTGTCCCGGATTCATTCTGCTTGGAACCACGAAATCTCTAGCTCCTTCCGGGGTAGATTTGATTAAAACCGGAGTTTCAACCTCGATAAATCCTTCGTCTGAAAGATAATTTCTCACCTTTTGCGCCATTTTGTGACGGAAGATCAATTTATCTCTTACCGGAGCTCTTCTGATATCCAGGTAACGGTATTTCATTCTTAATTCTTCACCTCCGTCTGTTTCGTCTTCAATCGTGAAAGGCGGAAGTTGAGATTCATTAAGAACTTCTAATTTTTCAACTAAAATTTCAATTTCCCCAGTTGGAATATTGGGGTTTTTGCTGACTCTTTCGATCACGCGTCCTGTAACCTGAATAACGAATTCACGTCCCAATTTTTTTGCATTTTCCATCAATTCCGCTGTAGAACGGTCTTGGTCGAAAACCAACTGAGTAATTCCGTAACGATCTCGAAGATCTATCCAAATCATAAATCCTTTATCACGAATGGTTTGTACCCATCCTGAAAGTGTAACTTCTTCATTAAGATTTTTGAGAGATAATTCTCCGTTTGTGTGCGATCGAAACATTGTTTTAGATATTAGACGTTAGATATTAGACGTTAATGTGCCTAATTTTTCGTTGACAAAGATAAGGTTTTTGAAAGTTTTTAAAACAAAAAAACTCCCCGAAGGAAGTTTTAAGCTATTATATTATCAATTTTTCTAAAGAAGTGCAGCTGTTTCCGGATGATTGTTTTCTAAAGCAAGATCTTTAGCTGTTTTACCATTGTTATCTTTTGTCTCTTTTTTTGCTCCGTTTTTTAAAAAAAGTTTTACGATATCTGTGTATCCATACATTGCAGCATACATTAACGGAGTAGTATAGCTGCAAGTTTTGTTGACGCTTATATTGTTTGCAAGTAAATAGTTGATTAGATTCACTCTTTCATACCTTGCGCTTAAAGAAAGCATATTGTAAGAAACTCCTTTGATATCAAAACATGTAAGAAAGTCTTCTTTTGTGAAAACCTTTTTTATATCTTCTATTTTATCCGTCTGAAAAACTTTCATTTTCTCATTTGAAAGTTTTTGTGCAAATAATCCATTACTAAAGATAGCAATCCCAAATAGTAAAGTAGTAGTAATTATTTTTTTCATAAATCTTAATTTTATCTAACTAATATACAAAGCTAAATAATTTTTTTGATACATGTTGCTAATTATTAATCCATTTCATTGCTTTTTCCAAAACTTCGTCTCGACTATTTTTTATTCCTTCAATTGTAGGCTTTACTTCTATATCGGGAATGATTCCTATTCTTTGAGTTTCTGATTCATCAGGATTGTAAATACCTATTCCTGTAAAGGTGGTTTGAAGTTCTCCTGGTAATGTAATGTATGAAACATTTCCGTCTGCACCAGCAGTTTGAGAACCAAAAACTTTAGCGTGAGGTGCTTTTCTCAATGCCATTGTATGGTATTCTGAACTGCTGATTGATGTTTCATTTACCAAAATAGCAATTTTTCCGAGATAGTAATTTTTATTATTAGTTCCTATAGGTGCACCCTCTTTTATTATGTAATCTCCTGGCGAAGTTAATGTTGTCGTAGAAAATTTTACAAATTGCTCAGGTTTTGACAGTAAGAAATTTCCTATTTCAAAGATCACAAATTTTGAGGGGTATGTGCGTAAATCTATCACTAAACCTTTTGTGTTTTTTATCTCGTTGAAAATATCTGAAAGTTTGTCTTTCTTAACATCTGCCATGTGAAGATAAGCAATATTGTTATTTAGCATTGTAAACATCGATGGTTGCTTCTGGGTGTAGTTTATTTCATCATATTTGTATGTTTTAAGAGATGTTGTTTTTGTAACTCCATTGCTTAAATATTTTACATTGATTTGATCATTATTGGTTCTTAACAGATAATTTGATAAACTACTTAATTTGCCAGATCTATTTGAAGCAGGTAAATATTTTGATTTCTCTTCAAGTATTTTTAAAATGTTTTTTCCGTCAACTTCCAATATTACATCTCCTATTTTCAGGTCTGTTTTTTTTCCTAATTCATCATCCAGATAATTTTTAATGACAGCGCTGTTTTCTATGAAATCAATTTCAAGGGGTGGGAATTTTGTTCCAAAAAAACTGTGTGTAATTTTATTATTTACTCTAGCATGAGAGTCGTTAATTCTGGTAGCAATTTCCAAGCAGACGAGTGTGTATTTTGTTTCATCGGTTGCATTAATAAATTTCGGAATAAATTCTGATAAAACTTTCTTCCAATCTTCACCTATTGCATATCGGTATGGAAAATAATACTGAATGATATTCCAGTAACGGTACAAACTTAAAAGCCTAAATCCTGCATCTGGAGAAGTCATTTTAGGGTAAGGATTTTCATTTCGAAAGATAGGATTCTGAACATTGCTATCCAGTGAAATATAGTAGTTTGAATTTTTCCTTTCTGCTGTTTTTACTTTTAATAATAAATCGGTGAGCTCTTTAGAAAACCCTGAAGTTGTAATCCATTTCAAATCGGCTTTCATTTTCAGATTTTTGGGTTCAGGATCATTTTTAGTTTGAAATTCTCCTAAACTTTTAATCCACTCTATTAAAATTTGATTTCTTTGATTTTCTGAAGCTCCTAGACTTTTGTGATAGATTCTAAAAAGCTCATAATCCCAATTAAAGTTTCCCGCTGCAACATTCGGATGATAGTATTTTAAATATCCCCATATAAGTCCAAGGTTTTTAAGATATTCAACATTGTTCTTGTCAAGATTTATTGCATTGATTTTCGAACCATTATCAAATTCTTTGTCAGAATTTATTTTATCTACTTTTTTATCAAAAGCTTTTACTTTATCAATGTTTTCACCATCAATTGTGATTTGTAGATTATCAACCCACATTTTTCCTTTTCCTGAAAGCAGTGCACCTACAACTATTTTCTTCGTATCGTTGGGTGAAAGCTTTAAAGATATTTCATATTTTTTCCAATCATTGGTACCGTTTATATTTAAATCTTGCATGTTTTTAAAAGAAACTTCGGGATCTATTCTCATCCATAAACTTGCATAACCTTCGGTGATATTTTGTGTTTTTATAAAGCCCGAAACGGTAATTTCTTTACCGTCATAATTTTCAGGTAATGTATACATTATTCCAGAGAAGCCCTCTTTTTCATTTTCTATGACAACCGAAGTTTTCCCTTCTTGTTTTTCATGTGTATCTGTATATGCTTTTCCAGAATTACCTCTTATTGGGTTCCATATTTTTGGAAAATTGTTTTCTACAGCTTCAAAGTTGAGGTTTTCCACTTTCTTTTGAGCATAGATTATAGTTCCCAGTAGCAGAAATGTGAATATTAAATATTTTTTCATAATTGATTGAATTTTATCTGAATAAAGTGAATAGTATGTCTTAGAATATGCAATCAAAGTTTAACAGACTATTTGCGTTACAAATCTTAATCTTTTATATACTCAAGGAGGTCTCCCGGCTGACAATCGAGAATTTTACAGATTGCTTCTAATGTAGAGAGCTTCAAAGCTTTAGCTTTCCCTGTTTTTAAAATTGAAAGATTGGCTTGTGTAATTCCTATTTTTTCTGCAAGTTCCTGAGACTGCATTTTTCTTTTCGCCAACATGACGTCTACATTGATTACTATTGGCATAATTTATATTGTTAAATCGTTTTCAGATTGTAAGTCGTACCCTTTTTTAAAGAATTCTACAATGAATAAAATAAAAACTCCAAAAAATAAAAAGTAAAACGTATATAGATCTGATGTACCAAAAATGTTTAAATGAAAAATACTTATGAATAGTATTAATATTGAAAATATAATATTAAGCCATCCAAATCTCTTCAGCCATAGAATTACATTGAGATTAAAAACTTTATCGCTGCTTATTTCTTTAAAACTTTTATAGCCTGTATAAAAGAAGCCTACTAAGAATAAATCTCTTACAGTATTGTTGATATATGTTCCTAAATTAAAAATCCCAGTAATTAAGTTTTGTGTAGTAAAAGGAATGTAGAATTTAAATTTCATCACATCATCATATTTGCTTGTAAACTTGTTTATTTCCCAACCTACATCATTCCCAATTACAAAAAAGGTGGATAAAATGTATGAATGATTGCTATAATTATAATAGGAAACCCAATAACCAATTTGCTCATAGATCGATTTTCCTACCAGAATAATAAACAATACAAAAATGAAATAACTGATATATTGAGAGAGTGAATCTTTTCCGATAATTTTCATAGCTGTAATTTATTCTAAAAGTGTAATGATTTCTTTTTGATCATATTTTTTGGCATAATCCAAAGCATTGTAACCTTTTTCTGTTTTGGTTTCTTTTTTTGCTCCATTTTCCAAAAGTTTTTTTGCGATATTAAGATTGCCATATTTAGCAGCAAACATTAAAGGTGTTTTGCCGTCACATATTTTTTCTAAATCTGCTTTTTCATCAATAAGTTTTTGGAAAACCTTAGAACTATTCATCTTGATTGCCAAAGCTAATAATGAGTAAGATATATTTTCTATGGGATAACAAGCATTAATATTTTCCTTATTCACTAATGTAGAAAAACTGGAAGTATCATCATACTTCAGCATTTTTTTGTGCTCATCTGTAAGTTCCTGAGCAGAGAAAGTACTGATTGTAAATGCGAAGATTATTAAAAATAGTTTTTTCATTGTATAATTTTTTTGATATTAAATTTATATTAAAGTGAATCTTAGTTTTATAGAATTTATATAGTTAGATCATTTTCTTCTTTTAACAGCAGTCCTTTTTTGAGAATGTCTTGATAAAGATAAATGAGAAGAGTGATGAAAATATGGATAAGAATGAAAATGAAATTTTCGCTAAAATGGATTTCATGAGTATTAAAAATAGAGTAGATGATCATTGCCATCCAAAAAACTATAGGAACAATATTTATTTGTAAAAACTTTTTAGACGCATTTAGATTTTCTTCAGTAAATGAAGTGTTGGTATTGAAAATTGCGAAAAATTTTTGCATTAAAAAAAAATAAAAAGAATAAAATCCAAAAACAAGAACCATGAAAATAGGTGATAAAGATTTTGTTGGAAATCCGACTGCAAATTTTGTAAAAGGCAATTTTAGATGAACCATTTCTTTCCCTTCGTGATGTATTCTATCAATAAGGTTGGTCTTTATGTTACTAATCTCCTCATACATATATATTAATAGTCCGGAAATAATATAGATAAGGATTAGGATGCTGAGAATAAAGCAAATTTTTGCAAGCCAATAAACTAAGCCTGATAATGTTATTTTCATGTGTAAGTATTTTATTATTGCAAATGTATAATTAATTATCGCAAAACAATAATTAATTATTGAAATTTTAAAATATTTTAAATCGGATATAAAAAAAATACCGAAGAAAAATCTCCGGTACTTCCATATTTTTATTTTTTGAAAAATTATTTTCCTCCAAAAAGTCCACCAAGAAGATCTCCTAAACCGCCTCCGCTTTGTTGTTGTTTTTGTTGTCCTCCTCCCAAAACGCTTCCTAAAATATCATTCAAAGGATTTCCTGAAGATTGCGATTGTCCTCCTCCTAAAACACTTCCAAGAATATCGTTCAGTGGATTAGACTGTTGCTGTTGAGCCTGAGTTTGTGCACCGCCTAAAATTCCTCCTAAAAGATCACCAAGACCTCCTGCTCCAACATTATTCTGTTGTTTTTCTTTACCAATATAGCCCATGATTACCGGAGCAAGCATTGCCAAAATAGGACCGATTTTATCAATAGAGATTCCTGTATTTTGTGAGAGTTGATTCTCAACAGTGCTTTTCTCATTTCCGAAAATATGAGAGAGTATCGATCCGCCTTCACTTTGTCTCGTTTCCAACTGCGAAGTGTCGTTTAAAATACTTCCGTCGTGATCTTTATCTAGTGCGTTATTTAAAGCCTCAGCTTCTTTATTGTCCTGAGATTTGTTTCTCAGATAGGAGATTACAAGAGGTGTTGCCACCGCCAATAGCGCAATGATTTGGTTTTTACTGATTCCGAATTTGTTTTCAGCTTGTTCTGCAACCTGATTTCCTGTGTTTCCTGTAAGTAAATCAATTAAACTCATTTTTGTGTTTATTTTTTAAGTGTTAATAAACTCAAAGTTATTAAAAAAATAGATATGTATAAGTATTCCAGACCTAAAGTTCTTTAATCTCTTTCTCAGTATAGCCTTTGATTTTTAATAAGTATATATATTCTTCGGCACTTTTTGTCATCCAATCAACGGGCTCAGGAGGTATTTTTTTATCAAGAGTGAATTCTAATATTCCGACATTGTTATTCATCCACGGGAGTAAATAATATTTTAAACCACCTTTGTAAGATTTAGATTTTGCAAAATTTTCTGCCTGTGGAATTTGAATAATAATTTTGTAGGTCAAAAAATAAAATGCAGGTATCAATATCACAGACTTTGCAAGCCATTGCCTTAATTTAAGTGAAATAACGTCTGATACGCCAAGTCCTAAGAATATTGCAAGAATATAATTAAACGGAATGAAGTATACATAATTATCTGAAACGCCAAAAATTATTGAGAAAATAAATATTGGTAAAGCACTTCCTGTTAAAAAAAAGAATAAGAGTTTATTTTTTTTGTATAAAAGAAACATCCCTAGGATTGAAGAAATTAGAAAGTACCAAAAATTATAAACAAGATAACCGATTGCAATTAATAAACTTTTTAAAATATTAGTATTAGATATTTTTTCAGAGACCACACCAGAAGAGTAAACACTAGATAAAGGCTCATTATTTTTTAATGGAAAAATAAACAGCCCTAAAAATAGAGCCCCTAAAATAGTGATGGAAATATATTTAATTTTTTTCGGCACAATTAACAATATTAGAACTCCGAAAGCGGGAAAAATTAAAACATTTTGAATGTGACTGAATAGACTGATTCCTAGTATAATAGCACTGTAAATAATTAAAATGTATCTTTTAGAGAGTATTGTTAAAATAACAAGATAGAAAAATAATGAGATAATTAGTAGATTGAAAGTATATATTTCTACAATCTCGGCATTCTTCCAAAATGAGAATCCTAGCCCAAAAACTATACTTGCAGTAAGAGAAGCAAGATTGCTTTTCGTAATCAAAAGACATGTTTTATAAAGTATGGGGACGCATAGTGCTGCTGAAACAATAGTAAGCCACCTTGCAATTTCTCTGCCTTCTGCAAATGGTAATGCTTTTGTTAAAAGTACCAAAGTATTGCTGTAAAGAAAATGCGCATAGGTAGAAGTTGAGTTTATAAATGTACCACGCTCAGCATTTAGAACAAAATCAACAGAGTCTCCAAAAGGTACTTTTGAAAAACTTCCGATGAAATAAACAAATAGAAAACCTACGAATAAAATAATAGTAAGTTTTTTTTTATTATTTACCATTAATTTTTAACGATAGGAACATTCGAACAAGCCTCACCAAACATCAGAGATTTTACAATCGGTTTAAGGTTTTCTACCAATTCAACATACGCATTTTCAGGAATCGCTTTGTCTGAGCAACCTTTTACTAAAACTCTTTTACCATTCATTTCAGAAAAATCATGATTTTTGATGGCGTCATGCATTAAAACGATTTCAAGGTTTTCAGCATTTCCAAAAACAATCTTTTTTGTAACGTCTGTTAATTTAGCAGTAATTAAAAAATACGCCCAAAGCGGAACAATTGCATCTGCAGAGTTGTAAACGTAAACGAAAGCATCTTTGTATTCTTCAGTATCGATAGCTGCCACTTTTTCACGGAAATCTTTCTCTTTTAAAATCATTTCCATGAAAAGAAAATCTTTCAGATCAATACCTTTTCTTGTGCCTTTGGGAACAAGATCAGTAAGATCAAAGTTGATCAATCCACTCGCTGCTACTTTATTTTTTATTTCAAATTCTTCTGACATTTTTTTATCATTATCTTTGAAGCAAATTTACTCAATTATAATTTGAATTTTGATGTTTGCAATTTGAGATTAAATGTCATTTCAATAGACAAAATCATTCATCGCCTATCAATTGTCATTTATGAAATATTATATCATCGCAGGTGAAGCTTCCGGAGATTTGCACGGTAGCAATTTAATGAAAGCTTTAAAAGAAAAAGACTCCAACGCAGAATTCAGATTTTGGGGCGGAGATTTGATGCAGAAACAAGGCGGTACTTTGGTAAAACATTACCGTGACTTGGCTTTTATGGGCTTTTTGGAAGTTGCGATGAATCTGAGAACGATTTTAAATAATATTAAAATCTGCAAAGAAGATATTAAAAACAACCAACCTGATGTTTTAATCTTGGTTGATTATCCCGGTTTTAATTTGCGAATCGCAAAATTTGCAAAAGAATTGGGGATAAAAGTAGTCTACTATATTTCTCCTCAACTTTGGGCCTGGAAAGAAGGTCGTGTTGAAATCATCAAAAAATATGTTGATGAAATGATGGTGATTTTACCTTTCGAGGAAGATTTTTATCACAAACATGATGTAAAATCTCACTTTGTTGGGCACCCTTTATTAGATGCAATTTCTACACTTCAGAATATTTCTGTTGATGATTTTAAAACTGAAAACGATTTAAATGAAAAAGAGATCATTGCACTTTTGCCGGGTTCCAGAAAACAAGAAGTGGAGAAAATGCTTGAAATCATGCTTTCTGTTCGTCCGCATTTTGAGAATTATCAGTTTGTAATTGCAGGTGCACCAAGTCTTGAAAAGGAATTTTATCAAAAATATGTTGATGAAAATGTGCACTTCGTTTCCAACAAAACTTATGATTTACTGAGATGTTCAAAAGCAGCTTTGGTTACTTCGGGAACTGCAACTTTAGAAACGGCTCTGTTGAATATTCCGGAAGTGGTTTGTTATCGCGGAAGCAAAATTTCTTACGCCATCGCCAAAAGATTAGTCAAAAACATCAAATATATTTCTTTGGTGAATCTGATTATGGATAGGGAAGTGGTGAAAGAATTAATTCAAAGTGAACTTAATACTAAAAATCTAGTCAAAGAATTAAATTTCATTATTGATGGTGAAAAAAGAAGTGAAATGCTTCAGGATTTTAAATTGCTCAGAGAAAAATTGGGTGGAAAAGGTGCAAGTGAAAATGCTGCTGATATTGTTTTAAATCTCAAAAAATAGAAATAAATCTATTTCTGTATTCTAAAATTTTCTAACTTAGTTTGTTCAAACACAAATGATTTTGAACAAGCAACCTCTTTTGATTGTTGTACTCTGTTTTATTCTTGGGATTTTCTTTCAGGATAAGTTGATTCTTGAGCAAAGTTCCATCATTCTAATTTTACTTTTTTCTATCATTATTTTCGGATTATTTTTCCTGAAAAGTCAGATTTTATTTAAAATCAGGAATTTCCTTTTGATGATTTTCTTTTTCGGATTGGGAATTATTTTTCATTTTTATAATAACTCTACGACTCAAAAGGTTAATGTAAAAACTAATGAAACCATCATTTTTAAAGTTTCAAAAAAATTAAATTCAAACGAAAGATATAAGAAGTATGAGGTTTTAGCTGAGCTTGATAATCAGCCTTTTCAAGCGATTGCGAATGTTGAAAAAACTCGGAAAGAATTAGATTTTAATCACTATTATAAAGCAAAAGCTTATTTGGTTGAGCCAAAATCTCCAGAACATGATTTTCAGTTGGATTATTCAAAATATTTAAGTCGGAAAAATATTTTCTATCAATGTTATATTAACGGAGAAATTTCTTCTGCTGCAAGAAGTGATTTGAGTTTTACAGAAAAGATAAAGCAAAAACGTCTGGAAACTTTGCAGAAAATCAATAATTCTGAAATGTCTTTCCGCAGTCGTGAATTTTTAAAAGGAATTATTCTTGCAGACCGCACAGAAATTGATGCTGAAACTGTTCAGGATTTTAACCGTTCTGGTTTGGTGCATTTTCTTGCCATTTCTGGAACGCATATTGTCGTAATTTTCGGAATGTTTTATTTTTTGATGATGAGGTTTTCATCTGTTCGTCTAAAAAAATATGCCATCGTCATCAGTTTACTATTCATATGGATTTTTGCAGTCTTTATCGGATTTGGAAATTCTGTGGTGCGGTCTTGCATCATGATTTCTGTATATTTTATTTATGTTTTGCTTCAACGAAAACCAGATTTGCTCCATTCAATGGCACTTTCGGCGTTTATTATTTTAATGATTGATACGCAACAGATTTTCGATGTAGGTTTTCAATTGAGTTTTTTGGCGGTTTTGGGTATTTATTGGCTCAATCAACCCATTTTAAAATACCTTCCGAGGCAGGATAATTTTTTCAAAAAACTGATCTATAATACAATTTCTATTTCTGTTGCAGCACAATTGGCGACATTGCCTCTCGTTTTATATTATTTTCATCAGTTCTCATTGATTTCCATTCTCGCCAATTTTATAATCGTTCCGTTTTCTGAACTCATTATTATATTTTCTTTTTTAATGACAGCTTTGATGGGTTTTAATTTAGATTTTGAAATAATTAATGGGTGTTACGATTTTATTATTAAGATTTTGCTGAAAGTAATTCATTGGTTTGCTGATTTCGATGCCGTTTTCTTTGAAAATATTCCTTTGAATTTAGCTGAGGTTTTTCTCCTGTTTGGAATTATTTACTTCCTGAAATTTATGCTTGATAAACTCAGTTTTAGAAATATTTCAAATGTAATTTTAGCACTGACCATATTTTTTATAGTGAGAATTTCTTTTAATCTTTTTGATAATCAGAAAGATGAGTTTGTGGTTCATCATTATAAAAAAGAAAATGTTATTTCCGTGAAAAAAGGAAACAAGGTCATCTTTTGGATAAGTTCTTCAGATGATAAAGATAAAATTCAACAGTATATTATCAATCCATATGTTTCGTCACGCAGGATAAAAAGTTTGGAAATCAAAAACTTTCCGGCTTCGGCTAAAATGGTCAAGTTTGAAGGTAAAATTCATGAATTAAAGTAATCTCAAATTTTAATGCTTTTTCTTGTATTTAATATACTTATGAATCTTATTTAGAAAGATTACAAACTGTCTAATAGTGAGATTTCTCACTTTTTAGTATTGTTAACATTTCATAATTTTGTGGAAATTCAAATTTAAACTTAATATGGCAGGTTTAACAAGTTCTACAATAGGTAGAAAATATGCTATGGCACTTTCAGCAATGTTTTTGCTGATATTCTTAGTGATGCATCTATCTACCAACATGACATCCGTTTTCAGCGAAGATGTTTTTAATGAGGCTTCTCATTTTATGGGATACAATCCGGCGGTGCAGTATCTGATGCAGCCGATTTTGATGTTTGCAGTGATTTTCCATTTTGCAATGGGGTTCGTTCTTGAGATTAAGAACAACAAGGCTCGTCCGATTAAATATGCGAACAACAACGGAGCGGCTAATTCTACATGGATGTCTAGAAATATGATTATTTCCGGAGCTGTGATCTTAGCTTTCTTGGTATTGCATTTTTATGATTTTTATTTTCCTGAAATGAACTACAAGTACATTCAGGCAAATACACCAGATGAGACAAGATATTGGGCAGAACTTCACCACAAGTTTCACGACCTTTGGAGAGTGGCTCTTTATGTTGTCGCTTTCGGATTATTAGGTCTGCATTTGGCACACGGTTTCCAGTCTTCTTTCCAGTCGATCGGAGCTAGACACCAAAAATACACTCCTGTTATTAAAGCTTTCGGAAACTGGTATTCGATCCTTATTCCTGCAGGTTTTATTTTTATTGCAATTTTTCATTACGTAACTCAATAATATCAATATACTAATATGAGTAAATTAGATTCAAAAATTCCTGCTGGTCCTCTTAAGGATAAATGGAAAAATCATAAAGACCATATGAACCTTGTTGCACCAAACAACAGAGATAAGATTGATATTATTGTTGTAGGTACAGGTTTGGCAGGTGGTTCTGCTGCAGCTACTTTAGCTGAGCAAGGATATAATGTGAAAGCATTCTGTTACCAAGATTCACCAAGAAGAGCGCACTCTATTGCTGCACAAGGTGGTATCAACGCTGCTAAAAACTATCAAGGTGATGGTGACTCTACTTACAGATTGTTCTACGATACCATTAAAGGTGGTGACTACAGAGCAAGAGAGGCAAACGTTTACAGATTAGCTGAAGTTTCTGCAAATATTATCGACCAATGTGTATCTCAAGGGGTTCCATTCGGTAGAGATTACGGCGGACAATTAGATAACCGTTCATTTGGTGGAGTTCAGGTTAAAAGAACTTTCTACGCAAAAGGACAAACTGGTCAACAGTTATTATTAGGTGCATATTCTTCATTAAGCCGTCAAATCGGAAAAGGAAGAGTAAAAATGTACAACCGTCACGAAATGCTTGAATTGGTAATCGTAGATGGAAAAGCAAGAGGAATTATTGCAAGAAACCTGGTAACAGGTGAAATCGAAAGACACTCAGCTCACGCAGTGGTAATTGCTTCAGGAGGTTACGGAAACGTATATTTCCTTTCTACTAACGCAATGGGTTCTAACGTTTCTGCAGCTTGGAAAATTCACAAAAAAGGAGCGTATTTCGCAAACCCTTGTTATGTACAGATTCACCCAACTTGTATTCCGGTTCACGGAACACAGCAGTCTAAACTGACTTTGATGTCTGAATCACTTAGAAACTCCGGAAGAATTTGGGTTCCTAAGAAAATTGAAGATTCAGTTGCCATCAGAGAAGGTAAATTGAGACCTGAAAATATTAAAGAAGAAGATAGAGATTACTATTTAGAAAGAAGATATCCTGCATTCGGAAACTTAGTTCCTCGTGACGTTGCGTCTAGAGCTGGTAAAGAAAGATGTGATGCTGGTTTCGGAATCGAAAATAATGAAACTAAAGAAGGTGTTTACCTAGATTTCTCTACAGAGATCATGAAAAAAGGTAAAGAATCTGCTATCGAAAAACATATTCACAATCCTACAGAGCAGCAAATCTATGATTTAGGAAAAGCTTGGATTGAGGAAAAATATGGTAACTTATTTGTAATGTACGAAAAGATTACTGCTGATGATCCTTACAAAACTCCAATGAAGATCTATCCTGCTGTACACTATACAATGGGTGGTGTTTGGGTTGATTACAACTTACAATCTACAATTCCTGGATGTTTCGTAATTGGGGAAGCAAACTTCTCAGATCACGGAGCAAACAGATTGGGAGCTTCTGCATTAATGCAAGGTTTGGCAGACGGATACTTCGTTCTTCCTTACACAATTGCAGATTATCTTTCTGCAGACATCAGAACAGGAGAAATTCCTACCAACTCTGCAGAATTTGACGCAGCTGAAAAAGAAATTAAAGACAAAGTAAACTTCTTTGTTAATAATAAAGGAACACACTCAGTAGATTATTTCCATAAACAATTAGGACACATTATGTGGAATAAAGTGGGGATGGGAAGAACTCCTGAAGGTTTGAGAGAAGCTATCGTAGAGATCGACGAAGTGAAAAAGAACTTCTGGAAAGATGTAAAAGTAATGGGTGAAACTGAAGGAATGAACACCGAGCTTGAAAAAGCATTCAGAGTTGCCGATTTTATCGAATTAGGTCAATTAATGGCTATCGATGCATTACACAGAAACGAATCTTGTGGAGGACATTTCAGAGAAGACCATGCGACTCCGGAAGGTGAAGCAGAAAGAGATGATGTTAACTTTAAATATGTAGGAGCTTGGGAATATCAGGGTGATGATATCAAGCAAGAAGTTCTGCACAAAGAAGACCTTATCTATGAGAACATCGAAGTTAAAGCGAGAAGTTACAAATAATCTCCAACCTATAAATAAATAATTATGAGTGCAAAAAAAGGCCTTCATCTTACGCTGAAAATTTGGAGACAAAAAAATACAAAAACTAAAGGTCAGTTTGAGACCTATAAAATATCAGATGTTTCTACAGATTCTTCATTCTTAGAAATGTTAGATATCCTGAACGAAAACTTAATCAACGAAGGAAAAGAACCTATCGCTTTTGATCACGACTGTCGTGAAGGAATCTGCGGAATGTGTTCTCTTTACATCAATGGTAGAGCTCACGGTCCGGATACAGGTATTACAACATGTCAGCTTCACATGAGAATGTTCAAAGACGGTGAAACCATCGTTATTGAACCTTGGAGAAGTGCTGCGTTCCCTGTTATCAAAGACTTAATGGTAGACAGAAGCGCATTCGACAGAGTAATGGCTGCAGGTGGATTTATCTCGGTAAACACTTCAGGAAATACTTTGGATGCCAATGCAATTCCGGTTCCTAAAGAAGATGCAGACAAAGCAATGGATGCTGCAGCTTGTATCGGTTGTGGAGCATGTGTGGCAACTTGTAAAAACGGTTCTGCAATGTTGTTCGTTGGAGCTAAAGTTTCTCAGTACGCACTTTTACCTCAAGGTAGAGTAGAAGCGAAACGTAGAGTTCTAAACATGGTGAAAGCTATGGACGAAGAAGGTTTCGGTAACTGTTCAAATACAGGAGCTTGTGAAGTAGAATGCCCTAAAGGAATTTCTCTTGAGAATATCGCAAGAATGAACAGAGAATACATGGCTGCTTATGCAGACAGAGGATAATCTGTTTTAAAATAAATTATAAAAAATCGTCTTCCCTTGTGGAGACGATTTTTTTAGTTAAATCTTTCATAAATTACCTTCAAATATTGCATTTAGTATATTTGAAAAACTTATTTTTGCTAAATTATTTAAAATCAAAAATGAAAAAATATCTTTTGTTGTTTGTCATTGCAATATTCGCAATGTCTTGTTCAAAAAAAGTTGAAGTAAAAGGAAAAATCGCAGGCAGTTCTCCATTAGAGAGAATTGAGTTTGTAGAAGCTTCCGGTGTTGCTACTTTGCCATTGGCTAACTTTGGTATCGATAAAGACGGAAACTTTGCAGGGACTTTTGAAGCTCCAAAAAACGGAATGTACGTGATCAACTATGCAGGAAAACAGAATCTTATTTTCCTTAAAGGAGGTCAGAAACTTAATATTTCAGGTAATTCTGCTACTTTCCCGAACGAATATGTAGTGACTGGTGATGCGAAAAGTGATAACGACTTCTTTCAGGCTTGCCAGAAATTCCTAACAAATTATGGTCAGACTCTGAATATTCAGCAGTTGGCTTCAGGTGATGAAGGTGCTTATGTGAAAGCAATGCAGAAAATTGAAGCTGATATCAATAAAAATATCGAAGAAAACGTAAAGAAATTCAATCCTGGAAAAGAAGTGGTTGAATGGAAAAAAATAGATGCTAAAACGGCTATTCTTAATTTATTGGTAAATTATGAAATGACTAAAAAGCAAATGTCGGGTAACAATCCTTCATTCAAATTAGCTAAGGCATTCACAGATTATGAAGCTAAACTTCAGGAGAATAAAGAAACTATGATTAAAACAAGTCCGTTTTACAGACAGTATCTTTTAACAAAAATGAGCCCGGATTTCCAAACATTTGCTCAGGCAAAAGCTCAAGGAAAAACAGATGTTACAACTTCAGAGTTATTTAATGAATTCTTGAAAGGTAAAAAAGAAGTTTCTCAAACAGAGAAAGATTATTTATTAGCTTTCGTAATGGCTCAGTCTGATGTACATCCACAAACTCCTGCTGCTACAACCGATAAAATCAAAAAAATTATCGAAGAAGATATTAAAGACGCTACTATTAAAGCTGATTTGAAGAAAATGCTTTTCGTAATCAACGGATTCAAAATTGGTGATGATGCACCGGAAGCTTCTTTGGTAAAACAAGACGGCTCAGCTTATAAATTAAGCGATAACAAAGGAAAACCTTACATGATCGTTTTCTACGCTTCTTGGAATCCTTACATTGCTGAAGGTACAATGCCTGTTTTGAAAGAAGTTGTTAATTTCTACAAATCTAAAATGAATTTCGTATTCGTAAATTTAGATGATACTAAAGATCAGTTTACAAAAACAAGCAATGCTTTATTAAAAGGAATTCCCGGAACTAATGTTTATGGTGACGGAGGTTTAAACTCTGACATTGCTAAAAAATATGGAGTATACGGTTTCAAATTACCAAGCTTCATCGTAGTTGATAAAAACGGTAAAGTAACAAGCAGATCTTTTGTAAATCTAGGTGATCAGGATTTGATTACAATCTTAGATAAGCAAACAGGTCTTTCAGCTCCAAAGGTAGATCCGGCAGCTCAGTTGCAGATTGATCCTTCAGCTTTACAGCAACAACCGGCTCCTCAGGTTGAGAAAGTTCCGGTTGAAGCAAAATAATTAGCTTAAACAAAATATAAAAAAACCTTGTCTTCAGATAAGGTTTTTTTTATTGTATTTTTGCAGACAAAATTGAAACTGAAAGGTTTCAGAGAAAATTATTAGAAAAATAGAAAATAGATGAAGATAGGGTAGAAAGCTATCTTCATCATACTGAAATTGATATGAGAAAGAAGAAAGACGTAATTCTTGAGAATATAAAACTTTTTGCAGCGGGCGCAAAAGGCGTTGCGATAGGAAAAACTGAAGAAGGAAAAACTGTTTTGGTTTCCGGAGCGATTCCTGGAGATGTGGTGAATGCAAGAATAAAAAAATCAAAATCAAAATATTTTGAGGCTGAAGTAAAAGAAATTGTAGAAAAATCTCCATTCAGAGTTGAGCCGAAGTGTATTCATTTCGGAACCTGTGGTGGCTGCAAATGGCAAAATATGAGCTACGAAAAGCAGCTTGATATTAAACAGGAAGAAGTTTATAACAATATCAAGAGAATTGGCGGAATCGATGATTTTGAAACCGTTCCTATTTTGGGTGCAGAAGAGCAGTATTTTTACAGAAATAAAATGGAATTTTCTTTCTCTAATGCAAGATGGTTGAGTCATTACGAAATAAGTTCTGAGGAAAACTTTGGAAGCAGAGACGCGTTAGGTTTCCATATTCCGGGAATGTGGAGCAAAATTTTAGATTTAAAAGAATGTTTCCTTCAGGAAGATCCATCGAATGCAATTCGTTTGGCAGTGAAAAAATTTGCTGAAAATAAAGGTTTAGATTTTTTTGATGTTAAAAATCAGGAAGGTTTCTTGAGAACTTTGATGATGAGACAAAACTCAAAAGGAGAATGGATGGTTTTATTCCAGCTTTACAGAGAAGAAAAAGAAAACCGTACTCAGCTTTTTGATTATCTTTTGGAGCAGTTTCCACAAATAAAAACGTTGGTTTATGCCATTAATCCTAAACAAAACGATTCAATCTACGATCAAAATATCAAAGTATATTTCGGTGAAGGATTTTTAATGGAAGAAATGGACGGTTTGAAATTTAAAATCGGTCCGAAATCTTTCTTTCAAACTAATTACAAACAGGCTTTAGAATTATATAGAAAAACACTTGAATTTGCTGATTTAAAAGGTGATGAAGTTGTTTATGATTTATATACAGGAACAGGAACAATCGCTCAATATGTTGCAAGAAACGCAAAACATGTAATTGGAATCGAGTCTGTACAGGAAGCAATTGATGCAGCAATCGAACACGCTGAATTGAATGGTTTAACCAATACGACGTTCTATTGTGGTGATATGAAAAACGTTTTCAATGACGAGTTTTTAGAAAACCACCCAAAAGCTGATGTGTTGATTACCGATCCACCAAGAGACGGAATGCACCAAAAAGTAGTTGAGCAGATTTTGAAATTAACTCCGGAAAAAGTAGTGTATGTAAGTTGTAATTCTGCGACTCAGGCTAGAGATTTAGCTTTAATGAAAGAGCATTATACTTTGGTGAAAATATTACCGGTAGACATGTTCCCGCAAACCCACCATGTGGAGAATATTGCTCTGCTTATCAAGAAATAATTACTTAAATTTGAAAATACAAAAATCAAAAGTTTAATGAATATGATAAAGAACTGTAAAACTGTTTTCTTAGTTGGTGCATTATTTTTTACCCAGCAGAATTTATTTTCTCAGGAAAAAGAGAAAGATTCTACTGTTGTAAAAAAAGATACTGCCGTAGTAAAGAAAGATGATAAAAAGAAAAGTCTGATTAAGCCATTTAAAGATATCATTACCGATAAGGCGGTTTCAGATCAGGGAGTTTTTACGGTTCATAAAGTAGACGACAAATATTATTTTGAAATTCCGGATGCGATGCTGAAAAAGGAGTTTCTTTTGGTAACAAGATTAACAAAAGCAGCTGCAGGAATGCGTTCCGGAACTTCTGGTTATGCAGGAGACCAAATCGGGCAGCAGGTAATTGCTTTTGAAAAAGGTCCCAAAGATAAAATCTTGTTACGTTCTATTTCTCACGTAGATTATGCGAAAGATTCTACCTCGCAGATGTATAATTCGGTTACGAGAAATAATGTGCATTCTATCATTAAATCTTTTGATGTAAAAGCTTACGGAGTAAAGAACAATTCTTCTGTAATTGAAGTTACAGATGTTCTGAATTCTGATAACGAGCTGACTTCTTTTTCGGTTTGGTCTAAAGATTCGTATAGAGTCGGCGCTTTCCAGAAAGATATGTCATTCGTCAATTTTGTGAAATCTTTCCCTACAAATATTGAAATTAATACCACTAAAACTTTTGCAAGAACTTTAGGAACGCCTGCAAGCCCGGCAATTCTGGGAAGACCTGCACCAAAAATCAGTGGAAATTATACAGTAGAAATCAATTCTTCATTCGTGCTTCTTCCTGAAAACAAAATGCAGGCAAGATATTTTGATCCGAGAGTAGGATATTTTACAGTGGGTTATACCGATTTCGATTTAGATCCTCAAGGTGTAAAAAGGATTTCATTAGTAAAAAGATGGCGTCTTGAGCCAAAACCGCAGGATTTAGAAAAATATAATAAAGGTGAATTGGTAGAGCCTGCAAAACCAATTGTATTTTACATTGATCCTGCAACTCCTAAAAAATGGGTTCCTTATTTAATGCAAGGAGTTAATGATTGGCAAAAAGCTTTTGAAAAAGCCGGATTCAAAAATGCAATTGTAGCTAAAATCCCAGATCCGAAAGCAGATCCAGAATGGAGTTTGGAAGATGCAAGATTTTCTGCAATTGTTTATAAACCTTCGGATGTACCGAATGCTTCAGGACCTTCAATCGCCGATCCAAGAACGGGTGAGATTTTAGAAAGTCACATCAATTGGTATCACAATGTAATGTTGTTGCTAAGAAACTGGTATTTTGTACAGGCTTCTCCAAATGATGAAAGAGCAAGAAAAATGGAGTTTGATGAGAAACTGATGGGTGAACTTATCCGTTTTGTTTCTTCTCACGAAGTTGGTCACACTTTAGGTTTGAGACATAACTATGGATCAAGTTCTACAGTTCCTATTGAAAAACTAAGAGACAAAAAATGGTTGGAGAAAAACGGTCACACTCCTTCGATTATGGATTATGCAAGATTTAATTATGTTGCACAACCGGAAGATAAGATTGGTGATGCCGGAATTTTCCCTAGAATTGGTGATTATGACGATTGGGCAATCGAGTGGGGATATAAAAGATTTAATCAGTTTAAAACTCCGGATGCAGAAAAACAATATCTGAATCAGTGGGTAATTAAAAATCTTAAAAACGAAAGACTTTGGTTTGGTACAGAAACCAATCCTTTAGACCCAAGATCGCAAAGTGAGCAAGTTGGTGATAATGCTATGATTGCAAGTACTTACGGAATCAAAAACCTGCAAAGAATTGTGGATAACTTAGATCAATGGACGAAGACACCAAACGAAGATTATAAAAATCTCGATATGATGTACGATCAGGTGACGACACAGTTCAAAAGATATTTAGGTCACGTTTCAAAATATATCGGTGGACAAATGGAAACTCCGAAAACTGCCGAACAATCGGGTGCGGTTTATGAAGTTGTTGCCAAAAAAGATCAGAAAGAGGCGATGAAGTTTTTAACTGAAAATGTTTTCACCACTCCGCAATGGTTGCTTAAGAAAGATATTTTTGAGAAGACAGGTAAAACTCCGGTAAAAACGGTTGAAGAAATTCAGAATGTTGTTTTGGGAAGAGTTTTGAGTCCAATGGTTCTTCAGAGTCTTTATCAATCTGAAGCGGTTGATCAAAATTCATATCCATTGGTTGAGTTTTTCTCAGATTTAAACAATTCAATTATTACAAAAGAAAATACAGACATTTACGGAAGAAATCTTCAGAGAAATTATGTAGATACTTTAATAAAATTAATTGATAACAAAAATTCTGATAAGTCTGATGTTTCTGCCATTGTAAGAGGAAATTTAAATAGCATTAAAAAAGATCTTTTAGCAAAAAATACTTCTAATGATTTGGTCAGCAAATATCATAATGAAGATTTGGTTTTCCGTATTGAGAAAGCTTTAGATCCAAAATAAAGATTCAAGTATGAAATATTTTAAATTTATCATATTAATTCTCGCCCTATCATCGGTCATTTCTTGTGGAGGTGATGATGATATCTGCGAAAGCGGTGAAGGTACGCCGCGAATGAAAATTTCATTTAGAAAAGACAATAAAATTACAAAGCTTGACAATATAAAAGTATTTGTAGATTACGGGTCTAAAATTGTAACCCTGGGAACTTTTTCTAAAGTTGATTCCGTATTTGTTCCTTTACGTGTGGATGAATCTCCTTACACAGATATTTATGTAAAAACAATTGCTACCGAAGATTCAACTAGGGTAAGAATAAATTACACCACGAAATCTATATATGTTTCACCAGGATGTGGTGCCAAGAAAAATTACGAAAATGTAAATTCAGTATTATCGACTCCGAATTCTTTGAAAAGTGTGGAACAAGGGCAAAATTTTATAGAAAATGAAGACAAAACTAATTTATTCTTTAATTTTTAGTGTTTTCGGTTTGATGATTTTTTCTGCACAGGAAAAGAAAGAAGCTGAGAAACCAAAATGGAAATACGAGCCCAATTTTATTGTGGGTATTGATGTCTTGAATGCAGGGGTTTCATTTTTCTCGGACAGACAAATGTTTCAGGGGTTTATTTCTTCCAGAGTAAAAGACAATCTCCACGGAATTATAGAAGCAGGTTTTGATAAAAATATTTACCAAAATAATGGGTACGATGCTAAAGCAAGCGGACCTTTTGTGAAAATCGGAGCCTTTTATATGTTGGCAAGAGACCGTGAAAATGATTTTAATGGCTTTTATGGAGGTGGAAAAATTGGTGGATCATTTTACAATCAGGAATATATGGCGATTCCGGTTCGTGGTTTTGCCGGAAACAGCTCGTCGGTTTCAATGCCTTCTTCTTCACAATCATCTTTTTGGCTGGAAGGAAATTTAGGCGGAAGAGTACAGCTGTTTGAATCTAATTTTTACATAGATGTCAGTATGCAACCCCGTTATTTAATGGTTACTTCAAAACAGGATGAAGTTGTTCCAATGATTGTTCCCGGTTTTGGAAAAAGCTCCAATAAATTTAATATGGGCTTTGCATGGAATATTGCGTATAAGTTTTAGAAATAAAAAAAAGAGCAGGTTTTATCTGCTCTTTTTTGTTTGTATTATTCTTTGAATTTCATCATAAAGCTTTTTAAGCTCCAAAGGAGGGTTTCCAGAATCAAATGTTGAAGATTGATAATCACTTCCATTTTTTGTAATCGTAATATGTGAGGCCAATGCTGCATCGCTGAACCGTTTTGTCGTCGGAGCCTCTAGTTTTGAAATACCTTCTGTATTTATTTCTTCTACGTACTCTACAATTTTAGACCAATCATTTTGAGGTATTTCTTGGCTATTAATATTCCCATTAATAGAATAAATCAGTTTTCCATTTGATAGAGTGATATCTCTTATGGTGCCTCTCGTACGCTCAGAGAGTGATACTTTTTCAATTTTCAATATTGTTTTTTCATTAGAAGTTATATTTGTTTTACAACTTGATATGATAAATAATATCATTGATGTTATAATGATAATGTAACGCATTGTATTTAATTTTTTAATAATTTACGGGTGTTTGTTATTGTTGTTACTTAAGCAATATAATGATTTTTTTTAAATAAAATTAGTAAAATATTATTATAAATGTAATTTATATTATATTTGTAGAAATTTAATAATAATAATTATGAAGAAGATTTCTACCATTTCAAAAATGGTTTTTCTATTTTCACTAATGTTTGCATCGTTTTTATTCGGACAAAAGCAGAAAATTAAAGCAAATGAAGGTGAGACAATAGTTTTTGGAAAAGTGTACACTGTTGAAGAATTGAAAAAGACAAATGGCCTTATTCGTTGTTCATCTAGCGAATATGAAGACTACCTTCAGAAAAAATATCCTGAGAGAATGAACGAAGGACAATTTGAAGCTTGGCTACATCCTTTGATTAAGAGTAATATGAATAACAAATCTCAAAATGGAGATGTAATAACAATTCCCGTAGTTGTTCACGTTATTCATGCTGGTGAAGCTTATGGTGCTTGGCCAAATATTACAGATGCTCAGGTTCAGTCTCAGATTACAGTAATGAATCAGGATTTTAGAAAAATGGCTGGTACACGTGGGTACAATACAGAAACAATTGGTGCAGATACTAAAATACAATTTGCCTTGGCAAAAGTAGATCCTAATGGCAATCCAACAAATGGAATCGACAGAGTAAATATGTGTAATCCTGAATGGTCTACAGATGAAATTAATAATATTGTAAAACCACAGACTATATGGGATCCTACTCAATATATGAATATGTGGAGTGTAAACTTCTCTACTCAAGGGCTTTTAGGTTATGCTCAGTTTCCTTCAGGTTCAAATTTACCTGGTCTTAATGCAAATGGTGGTTTGGCAGAGACAGATGGTGTTGTTGCTGGGTTTTACTGTTTTGGGAGTAATGATGCAAATGACGGTACTTTCCATTTATCTCCGAATGTAGATTTGGGTAGAACAATGACCCATGAAGTAGGTCATTTTTTAGGACTACGTCACCTTTGGGGAGATGGTAACTGTCTTACAGATTATGTTGATGATACTCCATTCTCATCAAATGTGGGTGATGCTCATTATGTTTGTAACCCTAATCAAGACTCTTGTCCTACTATGCCGGGCTTAGATATGGTTCGTAATTATATGAATTATACAATGGATCTTTGTATGAATATTTTTACAAATGATCAAAAAGCTAGAATTACTGCAGTAATGAATAATTCTCCAAGAAGAGCTTCTTTAAAAACCTCATTAAAAGATGTGGCAATACCCTTGTTTGCAAATGATGCTGAGTTAAAAGCAGAAAGAAATTGTAGTGCTGCTTCTACTTGTGATGGTACAGCTTCAGTTTCCTATTTGTTTAGCATTTACAATAGAGGAACATCTCTGCTTACATCTGCAGTTATCAGTTATACAGTAAATGGTGGAGCTGCACAGACTTTCAATTGGACAGGAAGCCTTGCTCAAGATAAATATGCGATAATTTCTCTTCCTGGTACAGAGAGTTCTACTATTTCAGCTCAGATTACCTCTGTGAACGGAACTTCTGATGCTAGAACAAGTAACAATACAGCTTATGCCGCTGCAGGTAGCTTCACAACTACACCAGTGGCTAGCTCTACTACATTCAATTTTAGGCTTCAACCGGATTTCTATGGTTCGGAAACTACATGGACATTGAAAAACAGTGCAGGAGCTACTTTGAAATCTGGGGGACCATATGCAAATGGTGTTGCGAATGGAAATACAATTATATCTTTGCCTGCTTTGGTTACTGAGACATGGAATTTAGCACCAGGTTGCTATATCTTCACTATTAATGATACTGATGGAGATGGCATCACAGTTTACGGTAGTTATAGTGTAAAAGATGCGGCAGGGAATGTTGTAATCGCTGAGGGAGCAACTAATTTTGGTTCTACTCAAAGTAAGTCTTTTAAATTATTAGTTTTAGATACAAAAGAAACAAAAGGTGCTTTAAATAACGGTATTCAAATCTACCCTAATCCTACATCTGATATTTTGAATGTTACTAAAGTTTCTGATAAAGCTACTTATAAGATTTATAGTGCAGCTGGACAATTAGTAAGCAATGGAAATATTAGCAACGGAAAAATTAATGTATCATCGTTAATAAAAGGTACTTACGTAATTTCTATTGAAGATAAAGGAAAAGAAAGCTTAAATTCTAAATTTATCAAGAAGTAATAAATTCTTTTTTATACTAATGAATCCTCAGGAAAACCCTGAGGATTTTTTTGTTTTGAAATCATAAGCTTTGTTTTGATGAAGTAATTGTAAAAAAAAAAGGTTAATCTATATTTTAATTATAGAAAATGATTAGATTTGTATTTAATATAAAATAATACAGCCTATGATTAAATTCTTTACATTCTTAACACATTTTGTGTTTCAAATTTATTGTTTATTAACAATATCGTTTAGATGGCATTTTACTAACAGATTAGTATTAAAAAATCTATAACAAGTTACTTTAAAAATTATCTAATGAGTTTAAAATTAATTACTAAGAATTGATAATATGAAAAAAATATTACTGATTTGGGGTTTGCTTATAGGTTTGATAGTTCATGCACAGGTAGCCCAAATAACTACCGGAACAGCGGGAACACCAGATCATCAAGCAGGACCCATTTACCGATCCAGTAACTCGAGTGCCTATGATGCTAGCCGATACTCATATCTTTATACTGCAAGTGAACTTGCAGCTGCTGGTATAACCTCTGGAGCCATTATTAATGATTTAGGCTGGGTAAAGAATAATAATGCAACTACTACCGGTGGTGGAATTTTTAGAATTTATATGAAAAATTCTACTGTTGCCAGTTATGGAAGTGCAACAGCGACTTGGGCAAGTCTGAATGCTGGAACTACTTTGGTGTATCAGAATTTAAATCAAGCTATTCCTGCGACTCAGGCGCCAAATTATATTACTTTTGCATTAAATGCGCCATTTACTTATACAGGTGGTTCTTTAGAGATTTCTGTTGAATGGGATATTAGTCAAGTATCAGGTAACCCTTCAACTGCGGCTTTTAGTTGGTTGTGGAGTACAGTTCCAAGTAGTATTTATGGTATATGTGATACTGCTTTAACGGGAACTGGAACTCTTTCATCAACTAATAATTCAATAAGTGGTATTACTAATAGAAGACCTTTTTTACAAATTGGATATAGTCCCGGGACAGCTTGTTCTGGTGCTGTGACAGCTGGAACAGCATCTGCTTCTGTTAGTAATACTTGTGCAAATACAGCATTCAATCTTTCACTTACTGGTGCAACAAGCGGAGGAGGAATTACATATCAATGGCAAAGTTCACCTGCAGGTGCTAATACCTTCACAAATATTGCTGGTGCTACAACTCTGTCTTATTCTGTTACGAATCAGACAGTAGCTACTGATTACCGTTGTGTAGTAACTTGTACCAATGGAGGAAGTACCCAAAACTCTAGTGTAGTTTCTGTGGGACAAAATTCGGGGATTACGTGTTTAAATTATTGCCCACCTGTAAATTCCGGAGGTAATGGTACGCTGATAAACAATGTGTTATTTGGCACTATTAATAATAACTCTTCAACTGCTCAGCCTACAGCTTCGCCTTATTATACTTTTTACCCTTCTGCTACAACTACAGTAGTGATGGGGACAACTGAAAATTTAAGTATAACAATAAGCACTGCAGGTACTTATACAGGAGCTATTACCTCTGTGTGGATAGATTGGAATCAAGATGGAACACTAAGTGCTACTGAACATTTCTATGTGGGACCAGGGAGTGGGTCTGCAGGTATTCCTTCAGGAACTACCCTTAGTGTACCAGTTACTATTCCGGTTTCAGCCGTGCCGGGGTTAACACGTATGCGTATAAGAACTAGAGGAAATGCTAATCCAAATCTTCCTACTGATGCTTGTACTAATTTTGGATCTGGTGAAACAGAAGATTATAATATTACTGTTGTTGCTGGTACAGCTTGTACAGGTTTGCCTGTTTCTGGAACTGCATCTGCAGCAGCTACTAATGCTTGTGCAGGTGTGCCTTTTGATTTAACACTTACCGGTTATACTTTTGGAGGAGGTATTACTTATCAATGGTATAGCAGCCCGGCAGGTGCAGGTACTTTTACTGCAATTGCAGGTGCTACAGCTCCTATTTATACTGTTGCTAGTCAAACAGCTGCTACTGATTATCGTTGTGTGGTTACTTGTACCAATAGCAGCCAGGCAGCCACATCTAATACAGTTTCTGTTGGACAAAATCTTCCTTCACAATGTTACTGTACACCAACAGGAGGAAGCAGCTCTACTTCTTATTATTTAAATAGTATTACTACTACAGGAGGGTGGACAAATATTAATTATACAGCAACTTCTTACAACGCATATATTAATTCTAATTTGACTGCGTTAACTTCTCCGGGAAATAACGTAAATGTTAACTTAGCAAGTGCAGGTGGTAGTACTTATTATTATAAAGTATGGATAGATTGGAATAATGACGGCTTTTTCTCTGATCCAGGAGAATTGGTTCTTGCAAATACTTCATGGGCTGCAACTTTATCAGGAACAATTCCAGTACCAGCAGGTACTGCATTAGGAAATTATAGAGTAAGATGCTTTACTGCTGATAGTAGTACGGGGCTTACTCCTTGTGGACCAGCACCATATGGAAGTTATGTAGACTTTACTTTGGCTGTAGTTGCACCACCTACTTGTTTACCACCTACAGGATTAACTGTGACAGGTGTAACAGGTAATTCTGCAACTCTTAACTGGAATGCTCCTGCTACGCCACCAGCTGGGGGATATGAATATTGGGTTTCAACTTCACCGACTACACCAACAGGTGCACCAAGCGGGCCAGTTACTGGACCTGGAACAACGGTGACTTTACCGACAACTCTGACTCCAAGTACAGTGTATTACTGGTGGGTAAGAGCAGTATGTTCTGGAACAGATAAAAGCTACTTATCTCAAGGACCATCATTTACTACAACTCAGATTCCTGCTACCCTACCTTATATTCAACCATTTACGGGACCAAACGATTTTGGTTTTATTAATGGTAGTCAGGTAAATAAATGGTTTTATGGTTCTGCAACTGGAAATACAGGCAATTCAATCTATATTTCTAATAATAATGGAACTGCAAATGCTTACACGACAGGTACAACATCGGTGACTCATGCATACAGAGACATAGCTATTCCAGCTGGAACTAG
This sequence comes from Chryseobacterium mulctrae, assembly GCF_006175945.1. Lineage (NCBI taxonomy): Bacteria > Pseudomonadati > Bacteroidota > Flavobacteriia > Flavobacteriales > Weeksellaceae > Chryseobacterium > Chryseobacterium mulctrae. Next base: position 2,835,527 of record NZ_VAJL01000001.1, read on the forward strand.
TGTTGCTACATTCTCATTTGACTGGAAAGCTGCTGGAGAAGGAAGTGGAAGTCTTCAGTACGATTATTTGAGAGTATGGTTAGTGCCTGCCTCATTCTTACCAGCTGCAGGAACGGCTATTACGGCAGGATCAGGTAGAATTCAAGTAGGTCATTATAACCTTCAGGGTACTACTTGGCAGACATTCTTAAATACCAATTTAAATCTTACTAGTTTTGCGACTGGTGTAATGCGTTTGGTATTCGAATGGACTAATGATAGTAGTGGAGGAACCCAGCCGCCTGCTGCCGTAGATAATATTATCTTAAGGGTTTGTAGCACAGCTACACCGGTTGTTACAGTAGTGCCTGCGTCTATTACACATAATTCGGCAAATATTACTTGGCCACAAGATATAGGTGGAGCTTCTTACCAAATCAGATACAGACCTGTAGGTACCACTCAATGGTTACCAGCAGCTGGTCCTATTACAGTAGGTGCTGTAGGAGGAGCTACAAATGGATCTCCTTTGTCAAACTTGACACCATATACACTTTATGAGGTGGAAGTTGCAGCAGTTTGTAATAACACAAATGTAGGTACATTCTCACATAACGAGTTTATGACCAAATGTGATCCTACACCTCCGAATATAACAGTGACGAACATTACTTCAACATCTGCTTTAGTAACTTGGAATCCGCTTGCAGCTGGAGCAACTTATGAATTACAGTGGAGAGAAGTTGGCACACCAACATGGTGGCCTGCATTACCTTCAACTCCGCAACCACCTGCGAATACTTACCTTCTTACAGGTTTAAGTTCTTATAAAACTTATGAAGTACAGGTAAGAAATAAATGTATTGGATCTTTAGCGTTTAATCCTTGGTCTACATCTCAAGTGTTTACTACGGTTAGAGTTTGTGAAATTCCACCTCCGGGATTAACAATCACTCAGTTGACTCCTACAACTGCAGAAGTAGTTTGGGATGCTTATACCGGACCAGGTGCTACTAATAACTATATATTAAGATACAGAAAAGTAGGAATACCAAGCTGGACGACAATTAACGTAAGTAATAATACCTATACAATAACAGGATTATTAGAACTAACAAAATATGAAATGCAGGTAGCAAATGTTTGTACGGGTACACCTGGTAACTTTACACCAGAATACTACTTTACAACACCAACAGTCGTTTATTGCCAAATGCATTCAACTAACTTTGCTTCTGAATTTATTTCAAAAGTAACAGCGAAGCCAACAGGTAAACCAGAGATGATTAATATTACACCAGGTTCTGCTTATTCAGACTTTACAACAGTTCCTTTGAAGTTTATTGATATGGTTCAAGGTTCTGTAGGCAACCAAATTATAGTGGATAAAACACTTAGCTCGGGAGCTAAAGCTGGAGTAGCTGTTTGGATTGACTTCGACAGAAGTGGAACTTTTGATCTTGATGAAAGAATTTTAGCTGATGGTCCGAATACGAATCTTACAGCAAGTGCTACATTTACTGTGCCGGCTGATGCTTTCGTAGGGTCTACAGATAAATATGTTGTAATGAGAGTGGCAATGGCTAAAGACGCTATTCCTGTAAATTGTATAAGCTTTACTGATGGTGAAGTAGAAGATTACACAGTAAGAATTTCTAAATTACCAGCCGCTAATACACTTAATCAAACAGATATTTTGATTTATCCAAACCCAGTTAAATCAATTCTGAATGTTAAGAATGTTAGTAAAAAAGCCAATTACAAGATTTACAGTGCTGCTGGTCAGCTAGTCTCAAGCGGAATTATCTTAAATAATAAGATTGACGTAAGCAGATTGATTAACGGTGTGTACGTAATTGACATTGATGATGTTCAGGGCACAGCTCAGAAGAAATTCATTAAAGAATAATCAATTAATTAAATAGAATAAGCTCTCAGAAATGAGAGCTTATTTTTTTATACATCAAAAAGTTTTGAAAGCTTAAAACAAAAAATCCTGCTGAAGAAATTCCAGCGGGATTTTATTTATTCAATATCAAAAATAATCTTTTCGGTTTGCTCTTTCAGATCATCAAGATTGGTGTTGTTATAGATAATGCAATCTGCTAGTTTTATTTTTTCCTTTTCAGGCATTTGCTTTTCCATTACAGATTGTACTTCACGGTAGGTTTTTCCATCCCGATCCATCACTCTTTTTATTCTGATATTATCTTCTGCAGTTACCAAAACAGATCGATAACATTGTTTATGAAGTTTTAATTCAAACAGCAAAGCAGTTTCTTTAAATATTAAATACTTGGTCTGCTTCTTTACCCAATCCTCAAAATCTAAGCGAACAGCAGGATGGATGATTTCATTTAAACTTTGCAGTAAATCTTTATTATTAAAAACCTTTTCGGCTACAAATTTCCTATTATAAAGACCATTTTCATCATAAGATTCATTGCCTAAAAGTTCTTTGATTTTAACCTTTAAATCATCGTTATCATTCACAATATCTTTCGCTCGGCCATCCGAATAATACACGGGAAATCCGAAGTCTTCAATAAATTTTGCAACCGTTGTTTTTCCAGAACCAATTCCTCCTGTTAAACCAATGATTTTGGGCGCAGGTTTCGAATCAGGCTCACTTTTTTGTCTTTCTGAATTCAATAATTCTTCCATAATCAATATTAATATCCAAAAACATCATTAAAACTGAAAGTCTCATCAAGACGAACTCCCTTTTCAGTCATTTTTAAACTTGCCAATTCGTTGTGTGCATCATGCTCAAAAAACAATAGATAATCATTGTCTACACATTGTTTTAGAAACTTTGCTTTTTCTTCTATCGTCAATAATGGTCTTGTATCATAGCCCATCACATAAACCTGAGGAATATGTCCTGCTGTAGGAATTAAATCGGCTGCAAAGACAATCGTTTTTTCCTGATACTGAATCACGGGTAGCATTTGCTTTTCTGTGTGACCGTCAACAAAGATGACATCCATTTTTAAGTCTGGTGCAAAGCCATAATTTCCGGTTGCGGGAAGTGGTAAAAAGTTCAGTTGTCCGCTTTCTTGAATAGGAAGAATATTTTCTTTTAAAAAACTTGCTTTTTCTCTCGCATTTGGCTCTGTTGCCCATTGCCAGTGATTTTCATTGGTCCAGAATTGTGCGTTTTTAAAAGCCGGTCTGTAACCAGATTTATCATCGTTCCATTCAATAGCACCACCGCAATGATCAAAATGAAGGTGAGTCAGGAAAACATCAGTGATATCCTCTTTTACAAAACCGTATTTTTTTAAATTATTATCTAAATTATCGTCACCCCAAAGCGAATAGTGACCGAAAAATTTGTCATCCTGCTTATTTCCGAGACCGCAGTCAATTAAAATTAATTTTTTTCCGTCTTCCACAAGAAGAGAGCGGGTTCCTAGTTCTATTAAATTTCTTTCGTCTGCAGGATTTGTTTTTTCCCACAAACTCTTTGGGACGACCCCAAACATGGCACCTCCGTCCAGTTTAAATTTTCCGCATTGGATAGGATATAATTTCATATAATATTTATTTTTTTAATGTATTGTTATCTTAATTATAATTCTTTACCATAAAAGTTGATACATGGTTTAAAACTATAAATTAATTTTCTTATTTTAAATAAACAAAGTTTATTTCTTATTTAAACATTAAGGGTTTAAGAATCTTTTTACTGTTCATTTAAGAATCAATAAATTGATTTTCATAAGTTGCATCGAATTCTTTAAATTTTAATTTCTTAATGTTTAAAATACAAAAAACTAAAAGTATTTTAAAATAAAATTTAGCTTTTATGAACTTTTGAATGACTGATTTTTCAAAACTAATATCTTTTGCATCTTTTGTGGTAAAAAATAACCTTATTTTTTCAATAGTTTCATTTTTTCAGCAATTTGCCTTCCGTTTTCATCATCTTTTTCAAGATTTAAAATAATATTTTCAAAATCATCTTCTTTTCTGTTTTGAGATAATTTTTGTTTAATGAAAATCTTTGTCGGAATGATTTTTAAACCAAAAGCACCTTTCATTTCCTTTTCTACAAACTCTTTTCCCATATCTTTCACCATCATCGGACATTGCTGAGATTTTTCGTATTTCGAAGTTAATTTGTCCAAGTGTTGATACAATTCATCATGATTCATCAACTCAATTTTTCCATAAATTTGTACCGCTTCATAATTCCATGTCGAAACATTGATGTGGTCGTACCAACTGCTCGAAATATAGGTGTGAGCTCCCAAAAAATCACAAAGAACTTCATCTCCGTTCGTCAGGGTTTTCGCTTGCGGATTTGCCCTTGAAATGTGAGTTTCAATATAAATATTTTCCGGATCATCTTCATTCAGCATCATCATAGAATGAGTCGCACGAATTTTATCCACCGAGGAAATTAATAAAGCAAAAGAATTTTCTCTGATGATTTCTTTCATCAAATCATAATCTTCACTTTTATATAATTTAGGAATAAACATATTGTTTTTTATTTTACAGCATAAACTTTTTTTAAGTTTAAAATTAACAAGTTCACAAAAATGAAAATCAAAGATTTTTAAAAACTTAAATGTTTTTATATTCAGTTTAATTAAACTTAAAGAACTAAAATGTTGAAATCTTTGTGACTTTTGCGGTTAAAAACTTTGAACATTAAACTCAAAACCCTAAACTAAAAAAGTTCTCCGGGATTTCTCGGTATCGCAATATTCAAATGTTTATAAGCCTTCTCGGTAACCTCTCTTCCTCTCGGAGTTCTGATGATAAATCCTTCCTGGATCAAAAATGGTTCATAAACTTCCTCCAATGTTTCTGGATTTTCTGCAATAGATGTTGCCAAAGCTGAAATTCCTACAGGTTTTCCTTTGAAATTTTCAATCATTACACGCATGATTTTATTATCCATCTCATCCAATCCAAATTCATCTACATTTAAAGAATTTAAAGCATATTTGGTAATTTCAATTTCAATTTCCCCATCTCCTTTAATTTCTGCAAAATCACGGACTCTTCTCAAAAGTGCATTGGCAATTCTCGGAGTTCCACGGCTTCTTCTTGCAATTTCAATGGCTGCATCTTCATAAATTTTCACCCCCAAAACTCTCGCACTTCGGATGATAATCATAGACAAAAGTTCAATGGTGTAATATTCCAATCTGCTTTGAATACCAAATCTTGCCAACATCGGTTTGGTCAACATTCCGCTTCTGGTTGTTGCTCCCACCAATGTAAAAGGATTTAGTCCGATCTGAACACTCCTTGCATTCGGACCGGTTTCCAGCATAATATCGATTTTGTAATCTTCCATTGCAGAATACAGATATTCTTCCACAACAGGCGAAAGACGATGAATTTCATCAATGAAAAGCACATCGTTTTCTTCCAGATTGGTTAGCAAACCAGCGAGACTTCCCGGTTTATCCAAAACAGGACCGGATGTGATTTTACAGCCTACACCAAGCTCATTCGCAATAATATTTGCCAAAGTTGTTTTTCCCAATCCGGGAGGACCGTGAAGCAAAACATGATCGAGCGCACCGCCACGTCTTTTGGCAGCGGTAACGAAAACTTCAAGATTTTCTAAGGTTTTTCGCTGTCCTGCGAAATCCTTAAAACTCTGCGGACGAATCTGCTCTTCCTGAATGAGCTCTTCGTGCGAATAATTGTCTTTATCTGGATGTAAAAAATCGGGCATTAATTCAGTTTCATTTACCGTAAAGATAGGAAAATTAGGTTAAGATTTAGATTAATTTCAGGCAGAGATTAAGGTTTAGGTTAAGATTGTACGCTCGACCTTTTATCATTTACAAGATTGATATATTTTAAGTAATTTTGAGAGAGAAAATTTTAAATATAAAAATTGCTTAGCTTATAATATCGTTTAGATTCATGCGGAATGACAAATTACACCTTCTTTTTGTCATTCCGTAGTAATCTAAGCAAAATATATTAAAAGAAAAGTTTAGCTTTTAAACCAAATAAATGAAACTTATAGGCCCTTTCAAACAAGTTGTAACACTTGCGAATCTTCCGTTAAGAGGAAAACTTTCTGATGAACAAATTGAAATTATCGTCGATGGCGGAATTTTAGTTAATGAAAATAAAATTCATGCAATCGGAAATTTTGAAACTTTAAAATCTGAAAATCAAAATATAGAAATCGAAACAATTGAAGGCGAACAAATCGTACTTCCTGCGTTTGTAGATTCTCACACTCATATTTGTTTTGGTGGAAACCGTGCTAATGATTTTGCGATGCGAAATGCAGGGAAAACCTATCTTGAAATTGCCGAAAGTGGCGGTGGAATCTGGAGTTCGGTACAACATACAAGAAACGCTTCAGAAGAAGAATTGCTGAAAACTTTATTAGAAAGAATTGATTTTTTAATTTCTCTTGGAATTACAACCATTGAAGTAAAAAGCGGTTACGGTTTGGATGTTGAAAACGAGCTGAAAATGCTTAGAATGATTAAAAAAGCACAGGAAAAGACTCAGGCAACTTTAGTTCCGACCTGTCTTTCAGCACATTTAAAGCCACGAGATTTTGAAGGAACTAACGAAGAATATTTAAATTATATTTTAACCGAAATTTTACCAAAAGTAAAAGAAGAAAACCTTGCAAAACGTGTTGATATTTTTATTGAGAAATCAGCATTCCAACCGGAAGAAAGTAAAGATTTCCTACTTAAAACTAAAGACTTAGGTTTCGAAATTACGGTTCATGCAGATCAGTTTACACCGGGAAGCTCTCGAATTGCCGTAGAAGTTGGCGCGAAATCTGCAGATCATTTAGAAGCTACAATCGATGAAGATATCGGCTTTTTGGCAAAGTCTGAAACCGTGGCAACCGCTTTACCGGGAGCTAGTTTAGGATTGGGTGAAAAGTTTACTCCAGCAAGAAAGTTATTGGATGCAGGAGCAATAGTTGCGATTGCAAGTGACTGGAATCCTGGTTCTGCACCGATGGGGAATTTAATTACGCAAGCTTCTATTTTAGCAACATTTGAAAAGTTAACAACCGCAGAAGTTTTAGCAGGAATGACTTTCCGTTCAGCTTTTGCTTTAGGTTTAGAAGACAGAGGAAGTTTAAAGGAAGGTTTAAAAGCAGATTTTGTAACCTATAAAACCAACAATTTCCAAAATGTTCTTTATAATCAAGGAAGCTTGAAGGTAGAGAATGTTTATATCGATGGGATTAAAGTAAAATAATATGGGAATTTTCGATAAATTTTTCAGTAAAAAAGAAGAGAAAGAAGCTGCCGAAATTAAAAATTATAAAAATTTTTGGGATTGGTTTCTTACTAAAGAAAAATATTTTTTTGATGTCGTAAAAAACCACGATAATATAGAAAATAACTTTTTTGATATTATTGCTCCAAAACTTAAAGAGTTAAACGGAGGATATTATTTTCTTGCGGGAATGAGCGATGATTCTACTGCAGAATTGATTCTAACGGTAGAAGGTGATATTAAAAATATAGCTTTTGCTGAAGAAATTATTGAGATGGCTCCCAAACTTGATCATTGGAAATTTACCGCTCTAAAACCGGAAATGAATCTCACAAGCGGAATTGAAATGGATGGCAGAAAATTTTCTGGTGAAAATATTTTCTTTTATGAGAATGAAGTCGAAGGTTATCCCGACGAAATCGACATCACATTTGTTTACGAAGGTTTAAACGAAGAAAATAAAGATGCTTTTATAACCGGAGTCTGTGTTTTTCTGGATAACTTTTTAGGCGAACTTAATTTTGCCACTCAAATCGATACTTTTAATGTCGTTGGAAAAGATAATGCTCAAAAAGATTTGGTGCCGGTTACGAAACTGAAAGATTTTTTATCGTGGCGCGAAAGAGAGTTTACAGAAAAGTATAAAAATGTGAAAAGCTTTAGCGAAGAAGATAAATTTTCTGTTTTTGAAGCGACTCTGCAAAACGGTTCTCCTCTTATTGCGACGATCAATACTTCTTTGTTAAACTACGATTCAAAAGCTTCGTATCCATGGATTTCTATTTTGAAAGTTCAGTATAATGGAGAAAATAATAATGGACTTCCCCAAAAAGAAGATTACGAAAAATTAAGCGATATCGAGGAACAGATTATTGAAGAATTGAAAATAGAAGATGGTCATCTATACATCGGAAGAGAAAATGCAGATAACATGAAAGAAAGTTATTTTGCAAGTAAAGATTTCAGGAAACCTTCAAAAGTTTTGAAGAAAGTAATGGATGATCACCCTGAATATAAAATGACACTTGAAATTTATAAAGACAAATATTGGCAGAGTTTTGAACGCTATAATGTAAATCAAAATTAAATTAAAATCATGATTTGGCAAGGAAGATTAGACGGTGAAGAACTACTTTATCACAGAATATTTCAGAGAGTAAAAGCAGAGAGTAATTACGATTTGATTTCAACTAACGATTTCGTTTTGCACGGATTTGCCGTTGACGAAGGCGTTCGCAGAAATAAAGGAAGACAGGGCGCAAAAGACGCTCCTGATGTTATTCGAAAAAATATGTCTAATTTTCCTGTGATTCGTCCTGATTTTTCACTTCTTGATTTTGGAAATATTACCTGTGAGGATGAAAATCTTGAAAATACGCAAAATGAACTGGCGAAAAATGTATCTAAAGTTTTATTAAAAGGAGGGAAATCGTTGGTTCTTGGCGGAGGTCATGAAGTTACTTTTGGTCATTACCGCGGTGTGAAAACCGCTTTTCAGGAGCAGAAAATCGGGATTATTAATTTTGATGCTCATTTTGATAACAGACAACCAGAAAATGGAGTAGGAGCAAGTTCTGGAACCGGTTTTTGGCAAATCGCTCAGGAAGGTGAGATCAATTCTTTACATATCGGAATTCAGAGAAATTCTAATACGTTAAAGCTTTTCGACACAGCTCATCAGTTTGGAATGAAATATATTCTGGCGGATGAATTGTTTTTCGAAAACCTTCCTTCGATCTATGAAAGAGTTAATGAATTGGCAGATTCGGTAGACTTTCTTTACATGACGATTTGTATGGATGTTTTTAATGCTTCCATTGCACCGGGAGTTTCTGCTTCGGCTTACAACGGAATTTTTGCAGATGCTGCATTTATGCATTTGTACAGACATATTCTTAGAAATGAAAAATTAATTGCTTTGGATATTGCAGAAGTAAATCCTGCTCTTGATATTCAGGATCATACCGGAAGATTGGCTGCGAGTCTGGCCAATGAATGGTTTATGATTTAGAATCTGTGGTCTCGCTGATTGAGCAAATTAAGCAGATTTTATAAATCAAACAAATCTGCTCAATCTCCGTAATTTGCGAGAGAATATTTTTAGTCATTATCAATTTAGTTTTATTGAATTAAATTTGAAATTCTTTTAGCTGTAATAAATACAATTCATAGAATTTATCATTAATTAAATACGATATAAGGAACAATATTTGTTGCCTTAAAAATGCTTAATCCAAAAGCAGAAGATTCGCGATTCTTGAATCTTTAAAAATGGAATTTTTAACATGGAAAATTTAATAGAAAACAAGCTGTTAAAAGCTGACCAGGCTTTTCAGGAATGGAAAAAAGTTCCGTTTGAAGAAAAGCAGAAACTTATTGCAAAAGCTGCTGAAATTTTTAAAAATAAAGCTGAGGTTTTTGGTGAATTAATTACTGACGAGATGAATAAGCCTATTTCTCAAGCCATTTCTGAGGTTGAGAAATCTGCTTTAATGATGAATTATTATGCGGATGCTGAAAATATTTTAAGCCCGGAAAAAATAGAATCTGAATATAAAATTTCAGAAATTCATTATGTTCCGAAAGGAGTAATTTTAGGAGTAATGCCATGGAATTTTCCGTTTTGGCAGGTTTTAAGATTTGCAACACCTGCAATTTTGGCAGGAAATACAGTCGTTTTAAAACATGCATCCATCTGTTTCGGAAGCGGAAATGCTATTGAAAAAGTTTTTATTGAAGCCGGTTTTCCTGAAGGAATTTTCCAAAATCTTGAAGTAGGGCATGGTGAAGTAAAAGAAATTTTAGAACATAAAACGATTAAAGGAGTAAGTCTTACCGGAAGTGAAAAAGCCGGAGCTGAAGTAGCTGCAACAGCCGGAAAAAATATTAAAAAATCTCTTCTGGAATTAGGCGGAAGTGATGCTTTCATTGTTTTGGAGGATTCTGATTTGGATGAAGCTGCAAAAGTGGGAGCTTTGGCCAGACTACAAAACTGCGGACAAACCTGTGTTGCTGCAAAAAGATTTATTATTCAGAGAGACGTAGAATTTGATTTTCTTCCGAAGTTTATTGAAGAATACAAAAAATTTGTTCCTGCTGATCCTAAATTAAAAGAAACAAAATTGGCCGGAATGGCAAGACCGGATTTGGCAGATGATCTTGAAAAGCAATACCAGAAAGCTTTAGATCATGGTGCAGAAGTTATTATTCCTCTTGAAAGAATTTCTGAAAACGAATTTATTCCGGGATTAATAAGAGTAGAAGAGGGAAATCCTGTTTTGCAGGAAGAATTATTCGGTCCTTTAGGAATGGTGATGATTGCTCATAATGATCAAGAAGTGTTAGAAATTGCCAATAATATTCCGTTTGGTTTATCAAACGCAGTCTGGACTAAAAATGAAGATCGCCAACAGTTTTTTATTGATAATTTAGAATCCGGAACGGTAAATATCAACAGAATGACAAGTTCTGATCCCCGTTTTCCATTCGGCGGAACCAAATCTTCAGGATATGGAACTGAGCTTTCTTTATTGGCTTTAAAAGAGTTTGTGACGGCGAAGACAATATTGGGAAAGTAACTTAAATTTTCTCATAATTATAAAAAAACCTCTGAAACTTTCAGAGGTTTTTCGTTTTATTCTTTCTTTTGAAAGGTAGCAAGCTTCAGCGCATCTTTAATCATCTTTCCCGGTCGGAAGATTGTTTTTACACTTTTGATGCTTGATGCATTTACTTCTTCAGCAGTGTCTTTGCCTTCGCTGGAACCTCCTGCCTGTAAGGTAAAATATTCTCCTACGTAAACAATCTTTCCGTCGGCTACATCATCGGCAATTTTAGAAAATGTACTTTCTAATACAGCGAGAATGTCGGCTTTGGATACGGTAGAAACTGTAGAAGCGTATTTGGCAAGATCTGAAAGAGTGGTCTCACCGTTGCCTACGATATCTGCATAGAATTTTTGTGTCGCATCAGGATCTTGGGGATTTCTTTTTTGAATAGCGTTGAATGTGATAGGCATTTTTTTTCATTTTTTAGTGTTAAACATTTGCTCATTTGTAATACTAAGGTACATTAAAAAAACAAACGAAATAACGCTTGTAGATAAACATCTACAAATGAAAATAATGGCTCTGAAAAATAAGACGTCTAACTTAAAAAAATAAGACGTCTCATTTGATTAAGTTAGACGTGTAACTTTACTAATTTACACGTCTAATTTTAAAAGGTAATTATTGTATTGTAAAAAAGGAATAAACATTATTTCTTTAAAAGACTTTCTATAAGTCTGTTCTGCGATTCTATAAGCTGTGTGATTTGCTGCTGCTGCAGGGTGATCTGCTCCTGGTTTTTTACAAGGCTTTCCAGCAACTCGGGAGGAGCCATATTGTTGATGGTAGGATAATACTGTTGTTGAACGGAGCTATTGTCATTAAATACAGGATTGTGATTAACAATATTCTGATCTTTTGTATCTAATAAATTATAAAGATCTATATTATAAATCTCAGAAATTCTAAGCAGGTTATCTGTAGTTGGCTTTGCCTGATCTGTTTCCCAAAGATGATAGGCAGGTTGGGAAACCCTCAACCTGTCGGCGATTTCCGCCTGTGACAAATTCTTGCTGTGTCTAAGATTTCTAAGTTTTACCCCTAAGCTCATTGTAATATTTTTTTCAAAAATACTAATCTTTTTACGATTATAAGATCACTTATTGATTTTATAAGTAAACTTATTAAAACTCTGCTTTACAATAATTACTTTTGAAAAATAGTAATTACATTATTGTAATTGCAAAATTATTTTTATATTTAACTCAATAAAAACCAAATCAGTATGAAAAAAAATCTATTACTCAGGCTTTGCCTGATTCTTTTGGTCTTTCTTACAATCTACGCCTGTAGAACAGATCATCTTCCCGAAAATGAAACAAAGTATAACAACATCTCAAAATTCCAGCTTACCTCGAAAAGGATTTCTTTGAATGAAAGCAAGCACAAAGAAAAGCTCATTGCCGAGCTTGATAAAGCTGAGACAAGTTTTAAGGCAATCTCTAAAACCAATGTCAACGGAAGGGTAATTGATTATGGAAACGGAGTTTTTATAGATACTGAAGATATTATCTATATAGAAAATGGACCTAATTACCATACCTACACTTTTAGAATTATAAGAAGTAATGCATCTGCAGATGCGCCTGTAGAGAATCTTCTATTGACTCCGCTTCCCGATGGCACTTATAAAGAATTTTTAGTACGTTATAATCTGACAGAGAGCGAGAAAATAAAAATCTTGAATAACGAATTTGTAGATACGAAAGATAAAACGGAAATCATTGAGCTATCTACAGGAAACGCTTCTAACATTTTTGGAAAATATCAATCTTGCTCTTATGAAACGGTAACTATAAATATATCTTGTGCATCGGGAGATCATATGCCGGGTCAAGGAGGATGTACTCTAACAGGAGACAATCGTGCTAAAAGCTATTCAATGGTAGCATTAGTTTGTCTTGATGTAGATGATGGTGATATTGGCGGTCCTATTCCGGGATCGGGCTCTAACGGCGGCGGCGGTGGACCATGTCCTGATTGTCCACCAGAACAACCTTCTGAACCCTGCACTGCACCGGAAGTTCCTACAGAACCATTGAACCCTTCTCTGAACCCTAGTATAGGTGGTGGATGTGGAAGCGGAATTCCTACGCAACCGAATTTACCTTTACCTGCTAATAATCCTTGCAAAAAAACAAAAGCTTTACTGGAAGATCCTGCTGTGAAATCAAAGATAGATTCTTTAGAAAAAAAATCTAAAACCATTGGTGAAAAAGCTTTTCTTTATATGAAAGATAATACTGCTTCGGAGATGATTGATGGTGGTGATCATGAGGTGAACATAACTCCTTACTCAGGTTATAAGGGGATATATCATAATCATACACCTGCTGGTACAAAAATGTTTTCGGTAGAAGATATTGTAACAATGTATAAAACTGTTGTAAAACAACTGGATGCAGTAATAGCAAAAGAAGCCTTTGTAGGAATGGTAGTGAATGAAAGCTGCAATTGTCCGCCGAATAATTTTTTCTATCACAACTATCTTTTACGCTTCAATGGTGATTTTTCTCAAACCGGAGCTATTGCTTACCTTAGTAAGGAGCAAAAAGATAAATTAGAGGATGACTATACTGCACTAAAAATGAAATTATTAGGGAATCCATCATTAAGAAATGGTCCCAGTCCAATTGCAGATCTTAATTCCCAGGGGTTGGAACAATTACTTTTCGGCATTCTTGCAAAGATGAATATTACTCCTGACCAAGTTGTCCTGCAAAAAATAGAAAAGAGTGGAAGTATAAGTAATATAAATTTAAACCCTGATGGTACTACGACCCCTGTACCATGCCCATAAATCAAAATAATTATGAAAAATATTAGAATTATTGCTATTTCTGTTGTTTTAATGAATTTTATTCATTGCAGAGCACAAACATATCCTTTAAATACGGATTATGAAAATATACCTTCATACTCATATATTAAAGATTTAAATAATGAGTTAAACTCATATATAGGCATATATAAAGCTATTTATCAGGGAAATGAAACAACTTTGTATATAACAAAAGTCGAACATATATTAAAGGAAAGAACTACCAAAACTTATTACATGGATGCTATAGTAGTACGATATACTGTAAAAAATTCATCAGGTACTGTTCTTCAGGATACCCAAAATAATCTTAATAATAAATTTTATAGTATAAGGACTTTTCCGCAGGAAAATATAGTTGCTTTATATTATCCTGGAACCAATTGTGGTGTAGGATATGGAACTGTTTATCTTTCTAAAATTAATCCCAACCAGATAAAATGGATCTATCGACCTGAAGGAAGGATATTTGTAAATAAAGATGAGGAATGCCCCGGAAATCCTGATACAAAAGTTTATCTACCAGTAACGGAGGATTTGATATTTACCAAGCAATAATGAAAAATATTAGAATATTAATTGCATCTGCTATCTTAATGAATTTTATTCATTGTAAAGCACAAACATACCCTTTAAATACCCGTATGAAAGATATGGTTTTACAAAGTCAAGGTGAAAGGAATTTTAATTTTGTTCAACTTTTTTCGCATATGAAAATTGAGAAAATAAAATTTATAGGAGTTAATGGATATAATAGTACAAATTGGGAGGGCAAATAAAAGATGAAAAAAATATTCTTATTTATTGTAATACTTAGCTTATTAACAAACTGTAGTGTTAGAAAAAAAACACTTGTACATTATATTTCTACACTTGAAAATATAAAGATACTTCCACCTACAAATGAAGAAGTGATTATAATTGAAAAGTTAGAACTTGATAAAAAAAAGTTTCTCGAAAAATGTCAAAAGAATGGCGGAAACTGTATTGATGATAATCCAAGGCAAGATGCACATTTTAAAAATGGTATAACAGCATTCAGAAAGACCATCTTCGAGCAGTTTCAAGTAAATTCAGAGTCAAAAAAGGGAGAAAATAAAATACTTGTTACTATTGGTAAAAAAGATAGTATTAAAAGTATAGTATTTTTAAAATATACAGATGAAGACAGCAAAAGGCAAATTGAGCAAATATTTAAGTCTAAAGAATTAAATCAATGGCGTTCTGCAATAAATCATCGGTTTCCTGTAAAAACACAATTCGAGATAAGTATTTTTATTGAAAAAAGATAATTGACTAATAATTTTACCATTGACGTATATAATCTTTCAGAAGGAAATGTAAAAGTCAAAATAAAAAACCTCCCGAAAATTTCGGGAGGTTTTTACTTATATCAAAAACAATAATTAAATCGTTGTTAATCTCAATGTATTTGTTTTTCCACCTTCGTAAGACGGCGTTGCATTGATGTTGATTACGAAATCACCGGTTTCAATATATCCGTGATTGTGCGTCAACATATTCACCTGAATAATGGTCTCATCCGTTGGTTTGTTCATATCGTAATAATAAGCACGAACTCCCCAAAGTAGATTAAGCATCGTAATTACTCTCTTATTTCCACTATAAACAATGATGTGAGAGTTTGGTCTGTGCGCCGATAATTGGAACGCTGTATAACCAGAACTTGTTAAAGTTACGATTGCAGCAACGTTGGTACTTTTTGCGATTCTTACCGCTGCAAGACAAATTCTGTTTGTAATAAAACGCTCGTCGATACAGTTGTAATCTTTTTCCAGTGGCTCATTTTTGTTCTGATAAAAAGAAGTCATTTCTATATTCTTCACAATTTTCGCCATATTTTCAACAACCTGAATAGGATATCTACCCACAGAAGTTTCTCCTGAAAGCATTACCGCATCGGCTCCGTCTAATACAGAGTTGGCAACGTCATTTACTTCAGCTCTTGTAGGCGTTAAGCTGTTAATCATTGTTTCCATCATTTGAGTGGCAATGATTACCGGTTTTGAGAAGAATCTAGCTCTTTCAACCAAGTTTTTCTGAATGGCAGGAACTTCTTCCATAGGAACTTCTACACCAAGATCTCCACGAGCAACCATTAAACCATCACATTCCAATAGAATTTCATCGATGTTCTTAACACCTTCTGGCTTTTCAATTTTAGCAATGATCGGCGTTTTGAATTTTCCGTTTGGATGATTTTTGATTAACTCTTTTAAGTCGATAATATCTTGAGCGTGACGAACGAATGATAAAGCGATCCAGTCAACCTCCATATCCATCATGAAATTGGCATCCTGAATATCTTTTTCTGTCAAAGCAGGAAGAGAAACGTTGGTATTCGGAAGGTTTACTCCTTTTTTAGAACTCAATGGTCCCCCTTGAATTGTTTTTGCTTTTACGGTGTCTATTTTGTTGGTTTCAATAACCTCCAACATTAGTTTTCCGTCATCAATAAGGATTCTTTCACCTACATTTACATCCTGAGGAAACTGTTGATAAGTCATATAAACTTTCGTAGAATCTCCTTCAATTTTTTCGTTTGTAAACGTAAGAATGTCTCCAGGATTAAGGTATGAACCTTCTTTTACAACACCTACTCTAAGTTTTGGACCCTGTAAATCCCCTAAAATACTTACGGAATAACCGTATTCTTTATTAAGGTCTCTGATGATATTTATATTGGAACGAACTAAATCATAGTCGGCATGAGAAAAGTTTATTCTAAAAACGTCAACACCCGCTCTCATCAATCCTAACATTACCTCCTTCGAAGATGAAGCAGGTCCTAGTGTTGCAATAATTTTTGTCTTCTTTAAATACTTATTCATAATACTGTATTATTTGATAGAGCTCTTCTTCAGAACTCAGATTGTAATCTTGAATAGGAAACACAAGATTTTCAGCCAGCAAAATTACGGAAAAATCAGGAAACTGTTCCGAACTGTGCAGAATATATTCTACTTCTGGATGATTATTTAATAAAAATTTAATGTTTTCTTCTTCTGCGAAGAGTTCAGTTTGTAATTTTTTTTGTTTACTTTCTGAAGATTTGTTGGAGATGAAGGTAAAACAGGTTCTTGTATACTTGTGATAAGCTTCAAACCTTGGGAAATGAAAATCATAATGAGACCCGTGATAGACAAGGTCTTTTATTCTTGAAAACTTTAAATCGTTGTTTTGATTGATTTTGAAAAAAAACTCGTGATCTGGTATGTGTTTGACTAATCTTACCAAAGCGATGGTAATATCTTCAAATTCTATATCATCAAGATCATAAAGTTTTTGGATTTCCAAGTATATTTTCTTTTTTATTTAAAATATAAAATGCTCTTTGTGCAGCTTTTTCTTCGGCTTTTTTCTTTGAAGTTTCTGTGGCATTCGAAATGTTTTCATTTCCCAGCCAAACATGGCATCGGAAGACGATCGATTTGTTTACCTGAATTTCTTCACAGGTTTCGTACTTTATATTGAGTTTCTTTTTCTGGCTCCATTCCAGCAAAAGACCTTTGTAGCTTACAATTTTATTTTCAAGCTTATTGATTTCTGTTGGCGTAAGCAGTCTATCCAGAACGATTTTTTTGCAAATTTCGTATTGGAAGTCTAAATAAACAGCACCAATTAATGCTTCAAAGAGATTTCCTGAAATGTTATCTCCTAAAGCAACAGCATGATTGTTTTTTTGTAAAAGATCGGTAAGCTTTAAATCTTCTCCTAATTTGTTAAGATTCTTTCTGTTTACAATTTTAGATTTCATCTGCGTCATGTATCCTTCATTAGCTTTAGGATAAGTTTGAAACAAATGACACGAAACAATTGTGCCCAAAACAGAATCTCCTAAAAACTCAAGCCTTTCGTAATTGCTTTCCTGATTTTTAGAAGAAGTTTTAATTGAAAAAGCCTCACGATAAAAGTTGACATTCTGAATCTCAATCCCTAAAATTTTATTTAGTTCTGTGCTCAGGAAATAGTCTCTTTCCGTAAGTTGTCTTTTTCTTTTTTTGATAAGGAATTTAGAAAAGTATTTCTGTAACTCCATTCAGTAATAATTAGATTTTTTTAAACAGAACACAAGCATTGTGCCCACCAAATCCAAAAGTATTACTCATGGCTACTTTTACATCTTTTTTTACAGCGTCATTAAATGTGAAATTTAATCTGCTGTCGATGTTCTCATCATCAGTAAAATGGTTGATTGTAGGAGGTACAATACCATGAATAATAGTTCCTAAAGCAGCAATTGCTTCAATAACTCCGGCTGCACCCAAAAGGTGACCCGTCATTGATTTTGTAGAATTAATCTGAATGTCGTAAGCATGCTCACCCAATAATCTTGAAATTGCGTTTGATTCTGCAATATCTCCTAATGGAGTAGATGTACCATGCATATTGATGTGATCTACTTCATCAGCAGTTAAACCTGCGTCTTCTAAGCAATTTTTCATTACTAAATAAGCTCCTAAACCTTCAGGATGCGGTGCCGTCATGTGATGTGCATCTGCACTCATACCGCCACCTAATAATTCTGCATAAATTGTTGCACCACGCTTCACAGCGTGTTCGTACTCTTCAAGAATAATAGAACCTGCACCTTCGCCCAAAACAAAACCATCTCTGTCTTTGTCGAACGGTCTTGATGCTGTAGTAGGATCGTCATTTCTTGTAGATAGTGCCATCATTGCATTAAATCCTCCAACACCACTTGCCGTAACGGCAGCTTCAGAGCCTCCGCAAACGATAACGTCTGCTTTGCCAAGCTGAATAAGCATTTTAGAATCAATTAATGCGTTTGCAGATGATGCACAAGCAGAAACTGTAGTATAATTGGGACCGTGGAAACCATATTCAATAGAAATATGTCCCGGTGTAATGTCCGCAATCATTTTTGGAATAAAGAAAGGGTTAAATCTTGGGATGTCTGTATTTGCCCAACCCAAAACTTCGGTTTCGAAAGTTTCTAAACCACCAATTCCTGATCCCCAAATCACTCCGACTCTGTTTTTATCAACATTGTCTTCCATGATTCTTGAATGGCTTACTGCTTCTCTTGCAGCAACCAGCCCAAGCTGAGTGTTTCTATCCATTTTTTTAGCTTCTTTCTTATCGAAATGGTCTAATGGATTGAAGTTTTTCACCTCGCAAGCGAACTTGGTTTTAAAGTTTGTGGCATCAAAAAGAGTAATAGGAGCGGCACCGCTCTTGCCTTTTACAAGACTTTCCCAGTATTCATTCGCATTATTACCGACGGGTGTTATTGCGCCAAAACCAGTTACAACTACTCTTTTTAATTCCATAAACTTTGTAAATTTTCTTTGTTGAAGAATATTATTTATTTACTACTTCTTCTATATAAGCGATAGCGTGCCCTACAGTAGTAATTTTTTCAGCTTGGTCATCAGGGATTTGAATGTTAAATTCTTTTTCAAATTCCATGATTAACTCAACTGTATCTAGTGAGTCTGCTCCTAAATCATTTGTGAAGCTAGCCTCAGGAGTTACTTCTGTTTCTTCAACGTCAAGCTTATCAGCGATGATAGCTTTTACTCTTGATGCAATGTCTGACATAGTAAATTATTTTTTTTATTGTTAGATGGTGCAAATATATAAAATTCTTTACGATAAAACATTTTTTTAACCTTTTTTGTCGGTAGACTGATGATAATTTATTATATTTTGCGGTAGTGTTTTCGTAATCAGTGTTTTATAGTTCCTTTGTTTTTTATTGAGTTTTAAAAATATCTTTAACCTCCCTTCTTGTATATTTATGTATAATCAATTTATTCATTCTGGTTATTTTGATTGATTTTAAAATAGCTTTACTACTAAAAAGCATTGATTCTATATTTTATATTTGCGTTTTAAAATTAATACCAATGTCAACTGCTTCTCATATGCTGGTTCCGATGACGGATTTTGTAATTGAATACTATTCGCATGAAGGATATGCAGATCTTCATACCCTTAAGGTCATGAATAATTATGCTAATTTTCTTAAGATGCTTTTGTCGCTGGAAATGTTTGTGCCAACAGATCAGCTTGGTAATATTTTGAAGGAACCCAAAAATTATTCAGATTGGAAATCGCTCTCTCATAATAATGAGTTGGATGAAAATGATTCTCCTTCGATGCTTGATGAATATAAATATTACAATAAAGCCGAAAGCAAGTGTTTGTTTGATGGCTTTGAAGTTGCGTACAATGGTTTTTCTGTTGTGAGAATTGTAGCGACTTACAATAAAGATATTGAATTGTCCTTCAATAAGGTTGAAGGCAAATTTCAGCATTACATTACTATAGAATCTCTTCTTAATTTTGATGCTGTATTTCTTTCAAAAACAGCGTTAAAAAAGATAGGTTTAAAGACTTAAATTTAAATTATTGAAATAAATAAAAAACAGAAGCATTTTAAATGTTTCTGTTTTTTTATTTTTAGTGGAGTTGGAGGCTCTTTCTCCTGAACTCTTTTAGATAATCATAAAGTGTCAAAGTATTGATAATTAGCTATTAATGTATTTTGTTGTTATGATAAACTATCACAGATAATCTTTGTGTATATCATTAATTGGGTGTAAATTTGGGTGTCGATTTATAAGTTTTACACTCATGAATATCAAACGAAATATAGTTTTTGCACTTGAAAAAAGAAAAAAAGACGGTGTCTCTGTGGTTGAGAATGTCCCCATCCGTATGCGTGTTATTTACCATAATAAAAGGATAGAGTTTACAACAGGTCACCGTATCGATGTTTCCAAATGGGATGAAAGTAAGCAACGTGTTAAAAATGGTTGTACAAACAAAATTAAGCAAAGCGCAGCCGAAATCAATTCAGACCTTTTAAAATACTATTCGGATATTCAGGATATCTTCAAAGAATTTGAAGTAAATGACATCATTCCTAATCCCGAACAACTTAAAGCAGCATTCAATAATCGACAGAATAAGGATTTACCTAATAGTCTTGATTTAGAATCCCAGATACTTTCGTTAATGGATAAATTTGACGAATTCGTACGGGAATGTGGAATACACAACAATTGGACAGAGGCTACTTATGAGAAATTAGCTGCAACTAAAAAACATTTAGCAGCCTTTGACAAAAATCTTTCATTTGAAGCTTTAGATGAAGGTAAGTTGACACAATATGTACACTATCTCCGTGATAAGAAAGGTTTTCGAAATAGTACAATCGGTAAGCAGATAGGATTTCTAAAATGGTTTCTTCGCTGGAGCAAAAAGAAAGGATACACGTCTAATTTTGCCTTTGAATTATTTAAACCAAAATTGAAGACCACTCAAAAGAAGGTTATATTTTTGACCTGGGCAGAGCTTACAAAATTGAGGGAGTACAAAATTCCCGAAACAAAAAAATACATGGAGAGAGTTCGTGATGTTTTTTTATTCCAATGTTTTACGGGGCTTAGGTATTCCGATGTATTCAATTTGAGGCGTAGTGACGTAAAAGAGAACCACATCGAAATTACCACTGTCAAAACTGCGGATAGCTTAATTATCGAGCTGAACAACCACAGCAAGGCAATACTGGACAAATATAAAGAAGTTCATTTTGAATATGATAAGGTTCTTCCTGTCATCACCAATCAGAAGATGAACGATTATCTAAAAGAGCTGGCAGAATTGGCAGAAATTGAAGAGCCTGTGAGAGAGGTCTACTATAAAGGAAACAAGCGAATCGATGAAGTGACTCCAAAGCATGCTCTTTTGGGAACTCACGCAGGAAGGAGGACATTTATCTGTAATGCTCTTTCATTAGGAATTCCTGCGCAGGTGGTAATGAAATGGACGGGACATAGTGATTATAAGGCGATGAAACCTTATATTGATATTGCCGACGAAATCAAGGCCAGTGCAATGGACAAATTCAATCAATTATAATTTGACAAATGGAAGAAAATAAAACTCAAGGTTCTCTATATCAAATTATGGATATATTGCCTAAATACACAAAAATAAACGAAATATATCAAAATGTACTGGAAGACAAAGTATTGCATTTTGATGAACAACAGCAAATTGTTACTTTTTTTAAACAATTCAGAAGTCTTGAAAATTTTGAAAAGGCAGTTCTAGATTTCATCACTTCCAAAGACAAGGAAAAGCAGCTACAGTTTTTTTCGATATTGCGAAAAGTGATAAAAAAGAATATCGAAAAGTATAACAACAATAGAAATTCTTTAGATAGTATAGATACATTTGAAATTTGCTGGGATAGAACCAATTCCATTGAATCCAAAATAAAAGTTCAAGAAAAACATACCAATAATCAGTATATAGAATTAAGAGATACAAAAAATTCTTTGGAATCAGCAAGTTGGAAAGGTGATGAAGAGAGAGTTGGAGAACTTGAAAAAAAAGTAAACAAATTTTCCAATTTATATAAAATCGAACAAGAAAAACTTGATGAACTTTATCGGGAAAAAGAAAAATTGCGTCAAGAATCCCTAAAGTTTGCCGATAATGTTTTTGGAAAGATTTGCGAATTGGAAAGTTCTTTTCTTTTGGTCTTAAATAATTATTTTTTCGATGAAATAAGTTCAAATTCAGAACCAAAACAGAAAGAATATTTTGGTATGCAATTAATATCATCAATACATAAAGAATGTAATGGGGTACAATTTGAGAATTTGAATGTTATAGATTTTTATAATATTCTCAATTTGCAACCAACAATTGCTAAACTGATAATTAGGAATCGTGAAAAAGAGCGAACGTATCATTTAATTTCAAAACTTTATGATTGTATTCAATCTGATGAAAATAAAGAATGGAGAACAGTCTTACTCGATCAATTAGGAATTAAATGGGAAATCTACAATTCTAAATATAAAACCGTATCCGTAAGTTCTGAAGAAGGCAATAGGAAAAATAAAGAATTTAAAGATGTTATTGGGTCAATATTCAATAATATTTCTTGATATTCCATAAGCGACCACTTTTACCACTTAAAATATTTTAATACTCATTGATTATCAATGATATAAATTTAAGGAATCCACCTCCTTACCACCTTTTTCCCGTCATAGATTTGCAATGTGTTCGAACAATAACGCCGAAGTACAAGGCTTGTTTAACAATAACATTGTAAAAAAATATGAACCTAAACGAACTTAAGCAGAAACCTCTCTGGCAAATGACAGGCGAAGAATTTCTCTATCTTCAGAAGACCGACGGGCATAAAGATGCTCAACCAGTTCCTCTCAATAATTCTACAAGAAAACACGTTTACGGAATCGCCGGAATCGCACGCCTATTCGGGTGCAGTATTCCCACAGCCAACCGTATAAAGCAAAATGGAAAGATAGATAAGGCCGTCACACAGATAGGTCGTAAAATCATCGTGGATGCAGAGTTGGCATTAGAACTAGCCGGACGTAAAACAGGAGGAAGGAAATGATGATGGATAACAATAAAGATATAAGGAGTCTCTGGCATTCGTCAAGGCTTTTGATTACCGATAAATTTGAATATCCGCCTGTGGTCATCCGTATTGATGAATCTGTTGTAGGAACACTTGGTAATTTTTCCGCTACCGTTGGAAAAGCCAAAAGCAGAAAGACCTTTAGTGTTACGGCGATGACCGCAGCTGCTCTGGTCTGTCGTCTGATGCTCAATTACAATGCAGCAATGCCGGATGATAAGAGGAAAATCATTTACTTCGACACTGAACAAAGTCCGTATCACAGTCAGAAGGTATTGTCAAGGATAATTGAACTTTCGGGAATGAGCAAGGAGATTCAGCCCGAGAATCTTGAATTTGTCTGTCTGAGAAGATTCAATCCACCAACCCGTATTCAGATTATCGAAGAAGCGATCAAAAGTACAGCTTCATTGGGGTTGGTCATTATCGATGGAATCAGGGATCTGGTGTTTGATATCAATTCCCCGAATGAATCTACCGAGATTATTTCCAAACTGATGATTTGGACAGAAGTCTATCAGTTGCATATTCACACTGTTTTACACGTCAATAAAACGGATGATAATGCGAGAGGACATTTGGGAACGGAACTGCTGAATAAAGCCGAGAGCATACTACAAGTGGTAAGGGATGAAAAAGACCCGAATATCTCTATTGTAAAACCGATGAGCATTCGTGATGTTGAGTTTGAGCCTTTTGCCTTCAGGATTGACAATGACGGTCTGCCTGAATCGGTGGATGACTATCATATACAAACAGGTCAAAGTAAAGGATTCGATTATCACGAGATTTCGGAACAGATACATCGGGAAGCACTATCGCTCGTTTTCAAAGACCAAAAATTACTTTCCTACGGAGAATTGATCTCAAAGCTCATAGAATCCTATTCTCATTTCGGATATGATTTCGGAACCAATAAGGCTAAAAAATTGAAGGTCTTTTGTCAAAACAAAACGATGATATTCAAAGAAGGGAGGTCTTATAAATTCAACCCCAACTTTTACTACTGAGTCCAAAATTATTCAATGGTCTATTGGTTTAGTCTGGTTTACTAATATATATTAGTAAACCAGACTAAACCATTCATCGAACCCCCATAACGCAATACTGATTTTTTCTTTTCTTTCAACAGCAATTTTGCTGTTGAAAGAAAAGAATACCCCATAAATCCAAAATAAATGAATACAAAGACAGCAAAAAATATAAGGATTATCGATTTCCTGAATGCTTTAGGATATCAGCCTCAAAGAACTGTTCGGGACAACCATTTTTACCTCTCTCCCTTGAGAACAGAAAAAACGGCATCGATGAAAGTTGATAACAAACTCAATCTATGGTACGACCATGGCTCTGCCCAAGGTGGAACCATCATAGACCTTGTTATTGCCATGCAAAAAGCAAGAACTGTTTCTGATGCACTCACTTTCCTGAAAGACTTGAATCTAAAAACAGATTCTATTTTTAATGACAAGAGAGAGAAAATAGGAAATCAAATGACCACAAGACAATCCAGTATCAACATTGAAATAATACGATCTCTTCAGAATTCAAAATTGTTGCACTATTTACAGGAGCGTAAAATCAATGTTGATACTACTCGGAAATATCTACAAGAGATTCATTATTCCGTAGATGACAGGAAATATAAAGCAGTGGGATGGCTTAGTAATAGCAATGGCTATCATCTTCGTTCCGAATTTTTCAAAGGCTGTACTTCTCAGGATATTTCGGTAATTAAAGGTGCAGATTCAAATCGGCAAAGTAAAATATGCATGGTCTACGAAGGAATGTTTGATTTCCTCTCCCATCTTACCTTAAAAAATAAAAAAGAGTTTAAAGTAGATTGTGTTATCCTGAATTCCCTTTCCAATCTCAATAAAGCTGTGGAATGGATAAGACAAAACAAACTAACACCAAGTTTGCTATTAGATAATGACACAGCAGGACAAAAAGCTACTTCGAAATTGTTAGAAGAATTTCCGGAAGCGGAGGATTTTTCAATGACCTACTCTGACCACAAAGACCTGAACGATTATCACAAAAGCAAAAGTGGTCTGAAAAATAGTTTGTCTAAGGATATTGATGAGAGTAGAAATCCTGAACAGACAAATACCTACAGAAGAAAAAGATGACGGTTGAAAGATCGGCTTTTGATAAAAAGCCATAGCTTATTAGGGCTTTTTCTTAACGCTCCGTTGCACTCCACTAAAAAAGCCCCAATAAGCCAAGGGGGAAAATCCCCCTTTGGAAACCCCAAATTATTTAACAATTAGATTTAAGAGAAATGTCATATACCGTTTTACATTTAGAAAAAGCCAAGGGCAATGACTCCGGAATGTCAGCTCATATCGAAAGAACCGTCCATCCAAAAAATGCAGATGCTACACGAAGTCATCTGAATAAAGAAATGATTACCTATCCTGAAGGAATCACAAACCGGACTTCGTCAATACAATACAGATTAGACAATGCCAATTTGAAAAGAAAGATAGGAATCAATCAAGTAAGAGCCATACGCATTATGTTGTCCGGAACTAATGAAACGATGAAAGAAATTGAGAAAAACAAACAATTAGACAATTGGTGTACAGATAATTTGGATTGGCTGAAAGCAACATTTGGAGAAGAAAACCTAGTTTCAGCAGTATTGCATATGGATGAAAAGACACCCCATATCCACGCTACTATTGTTCCTATTGTTTCCGGAGAAAGAAGAAAAGCAAAAAAAGACAATAATCCTCAGACCTATAAAAAGAAGAATTCAAATGCTAATAGGCTGTGTGCTGATGATGTAATGGCAAGAAATAAGCTGAAGCATTATCAAAATACCTATGCAGTAACAATGGCAAAATACGGACTAAGAAGAGGGATTGAAGGTTCGAAAGCCAAACATATTTCTACGTCTGAATATTATCGAAATCTCCATGAACAAAACCAACAGTTGGAACAGGAAAAGAATAGTAAGCAATCAGAACTGAAAGCAATTGAGAAAAGTATTTCCTCAAAAAAAGTAATTGAAAACTTCACTAATGTTCTTACCGGTTCCAAAACAAAAAAGCTGGAACAGGAAAATGAGCAGATGAAAAAGGAAATGAATAATCTTAAAACTCTTAAAGACAGGGAAAAAGGAAAATTACAGGAATCAGTTTCAAAACTGGAAGACACTTTAGAGTGGAGTTGCTAACTTTGTTAGGACACAATTCTTATACTCTTTATCTTTAAGAGTATGAAAAAGATCAGAAAAAATTACAGTCTAGAGTTTAAGATCCAAGCAGTATCTTTAAGTGAGCAGCGAGGCAATGTATCCTCGGTAGCTGAAGAATTGGGGATCTGTAAAGAAAGTCTCGTTAATTGGCGAAAACTTCACAAAGAAGGTAAACTTAGCAAGGAAAAACAAATATCCTCTGATCCAATAAGGGAAGAGTTATTGAGACTTCGCAAAGAACTAGAAGAAACAAAGCTTGAACGTGATATCTTAAAAAAGGCGGTAGGCATCTTCTCCAAGAGAGACGGGTAAGATATAAATTTATCAAAGAACACGCTGATGTGTTTCCTGTCGGGAAGATGTGCGAAGTATTAAAGGTAAGCAGGAGCAGTTTTTATCATTGGAAGAAAAGAAAACCGAGTAAGCAATCAGAAAGAAGAGCCATTTTATCAGCAGAAATCTTTAGTATTTATCATTGGAGCCGTGGGAGATATGGAAGCCCTCGTATTGCCCGAGAACTGGAAGCAAAAGGAATGAGAGCTTCACGTCCTTTGGTGGCCAGACTAATGAGAGAACGCAACCTGAGAAGTATTGTAAAGAAAAAATTTAAGAAAACTACCAACTCATCCCATCGATACCCTGTTGCTGAAAATTATTTGAATCAAAATTTTCAGGTTACAAGCAGTAAAGAGGTCTGGGTGTCTGATATTACGTATATCCGCACAGGTCAGGGTTGGTTGTATCTTACTACAGTCATTGATTTGTTTGACAGAAAGGTTATCGGCTGGTCATTAAGTGAGACGATGAAGGCTCAGGACACCAGTATTGCTGCCTTGAAAATGGCAAGGCTCCATCGTCCTTTACAGGATCATGATAGCTTGATTTTCCATTCAGATAGAGGGATACAATATGCGTGTACAGAATTTACATCAATAGTCGGAAAAAACATTACTCGAAGCATGAGCGGAAAAGGAAATTGTTATGACAATGCTGTAGCTGAGAGCTTTTTCAAAACTCTGAAAACCGAACTTGTCTATCAAAATAAATATGAAACTAGAGATCATGCTAAAAACTCTGTGTTTGAATATATAGAAACATTTTACAACACTCACAGAAGGCATTCGGCTTTAGGAAATTTAACCATAAAAGAGTATCAAAATTTAATGTCTAATCAATCTAAAAATGTAGCATAAAGAGTATATAAATTTTGTCTCAAAAATAGTTGCAAGTTCAGTGATAGATTTTATACTTGAATTAGTACAAACCGGCGAAAAATCCAAGAACCAAATCATGGAAGAATATCGTATTCCTAAAACAACATTGTACAAATGGATTAGCAAATACAAAAATGCAGACTCAAAACTATAATCGTCTTATTGGCATGGACAAAAAAGGAATCATAGATGAATTGGGATCGGAGTTCAACTATTATCACTCAGAAATATGGACATATCACATCAAAACCAACTGGTTAGGTAAAAAAACATACCTATTGATTCTTTTTAAAAACGAAAAGGTACATCAAATCAAAATAAAGAAAACGTATGCAAAACTTGGGTATTAACTACAAACAAATCCTTAGCGATATTCTGGATAAAAAATTTCCATACAAAAAAGAAGAATGTCTTCCACTACTAAAGAAAGATACTCTTTCAGCAATTCATATCATAGAAATCAACGAAAGAATATTTGGAACGACGGATAAAGAAACCAATTCTTTCAACCAAAAACATCGCTCTTACAGCAAATCTGATATTTTTCATATTTTAGATTATCAGAAAAAACATAACCTCAACAACAGCCAGTTAGCGAATTATTTTAAATTAAGTAGGAACACTGTAGCGAAGTGGAAAAAAATTTTCCTGAACAAAATTAGTCAATAAGTTATCTTTATCGACTCTGATAAAAAGCATTAAAAATTTGTTTGTCGATTTCTATATTGCTGATAAAAGATTAGAAGAGCTAACTAATTTAATCTTTAGTATCATATAAACATTGCACATTTATTGCATGTAAAAACAAGAAAACATTGACAATCAATCGCCTACCAAGGCTTTTGTGTCCCCAAGACGAACAATGGTCTACTAAAAATCAACCATAAATCACTGTGAATGAAGTTACTTTAGAAGAAGAAATATTTGGCATTGGTAGGTGTTATTGATCCGTAACATGTAATCAAATATAAAGTTAACAGAATAATACATCCAACTATTAAAAGTTGGGTGTATTATTGGGTGTAAACATTGTAAATGTTTGATTTTCAATGTTGTTTGTGGAGTTGGAGGGACTACTGGTATGTGTTGAAAATCAGGTAGTTACATTGTTTTTGTAGTAGTTTTTGTAGTGCTTTACTTGTTTTTGCAGCAAAACAGAACCTTTAATTTCAGAGTTGTAAAGATACTATTTAAGGAAAAAAAAAGATGTTTTTAGACCTACATATTCTACATTTCGTACATTTTAAAACTTAATTTGATTTAAACTCGCATTTTAATATCGGAAATTCCGATATTAAAACACACGGAATTTCGGGTATTCAGCCAACGCAAAAGTGCGTTGGCTAACTTTCTGCCCAAAATGGCAAAAACCTTCTACAATTCTATTAATAACCTCATCAGTTACCCCTGCTCAATTTTGGGCAGGGGTACAGTAAATGATATTATAAAAGCTATGAAGAAAATCATATCTGAAAGTTTCTGTTATCTGAATATAAAAATCCTCATAAAGCGGAGTTTAAAGAATATTAACCTCAATAATTCAATAGTGCTAAAATCCCAATACTGGAAATGTCGCCAAAATGATATTATCAAAGTGGTTTAAAACCATTTTGGAAAGCCGGAACCCATATTAACTAATGTTAACTAATTCCTCGCTGAACGCAATTTTGACCTGAGTAAATCCTAAAATCATTATCAGCCAAAACGGGAATCTCCGCAATGCTTTTTAGTGGTTACTTTCGTTTCCTTTTAAGGCGTTCACTTCGTTCGATTCTACTAATGAAAATCTGAAGTCAACAATCCTTACGTCAGGTTAAAGCTGATGTGCTTATTTGGCACATCAGGGCAAAATCATACTTTCGAGGCTCCCCCAATTTTGGGGAGGTGTTCCTAATTTCAACTTAGGAAGTGCAGGAAGATTTTTTCCATATCACTACACGTGTGCGTGTGACTTCCAAAAAATCTAAAGAAGCACGATAAACACGGGAATTTCCGCTTTTATGGAAATATAACTTTTTCTGATCTTTGCGCCTGCGTGTATGACCCCAATAAAATCTTCAAGGCTCATTTAAAACTCTATTACGCACGCACACGTTGTGACCTCCCAAAAATCTTTACAATACGTTTAAACGGCATTCCTCACACATACGTAATGACTTCCAAAAAAGCGGATAAGCCGTATTTTCGTCCGATTAATTCCGTACATGTAGTGACTTCCAAAAAATCCGTTCAAGTGGCTTAAAACCTATTTTCTTGCGTGCGTGTATGACTTCCAAAAAACCTTTATAATGTAACAGAAGTAAATTTGCTTTGGTTGTTTATTTTATGAAATTCAAAATACTTAGATCAGGTATGTATTCCTCTTTGATTTGTATTATTTGGCTTAGTTTAGATTCTTTTTTTGTTGGTATTCCTCGATAGGATTTCTTACGATGCTTTTTGAAATATTCCTCCCAGACCTTTTCTGACAATTCTATTTCCATGGCTTTTTGAACTTTGCGCCAGTTCTTAGATAAAACCTGATTTTCATAATACAGCTCAGGAAATGCAGATCTATGGTAATAATAACCATCTTTCAAATGCAATGTTCTGCAGATTTTATTAGTTTTTGGACATACAAAATACCAAACAATACCTTTTCCAAGGTTTGAAGGCTTAGAAATCAGCTGGATTTCATATCTGATATTTAATTCCTGCCGGTATTTGTAAGATAGAATAATTGTTCCCTCATTATCAAATATTTGGGATTCTATACCTATTGATCCGGTACGCTCACCGCCTCTATAGTAAGTTAATACCCCATTATCAGAGTGGGTATTAGGTTTTAAATATCGCTTTATATCTTTTATTGAAAGACTTCTTAAATCTTCAACATAATCTAAATACTGTTTAATCCGTGGCATCGTTTAAAACCTAAATTATTAAGGAACTTTGGATTTAATGTAAAAAGTTACCGTTTACCATTCATCATCTTTTGACAAATATTCTTTGAGTTCATTGAGAAATTTATTTACATTGATGTTTGATACCTCATAGTAATTTTTCAAAGAAACTTTCCCCTCTTTGTTGAATATTGATTTTCCAGAAAATGAATTTCCTCCTGTGATGTATGTAGTATTTCCGCCAGGCTTTGCAGGATCATAATGATCTAAAATAGGTTTAATCATTATTTTGCCATCTTTGAAGCTAAATTCATAAGTGACCATCATCAAAGACATAAGCGATCCTCCTATTCTGGTGCCGGGTGCAGTGGTTCTTATTTTAATGAATGAATACTCAACCTCGTTAATTCCGTCACTTTTTAAATTCTCGTACTTTGATTGAATAAATACTTTAGCCTTATCATAAAGCTGCTTTTGATTAAGTTCCGGATATTCCAAAACAATGTAATTTTTAGATTCATCATCTTTATTTACAAAATTATTCGGAGTTAAAACAAATTCCTGAGCCGTGGCCATATTAAAGGCAAATAGCGAAAGCAGTAACAATTTTCTCATGTTATAAATTTTGCTCTAAAATAATACTTTTCATTTACTGAGAATTACGGTTTTTCTAAATGGTAAAAAAAGATTTGTTTTTGAGCTTGCATTTCCTACACTAACTACATTATTTTGCTAATTCTCTTGTCATTGCGATAATCGCATCTGTTTTAGCCTTTCGGCTGTCGGCGTTCGATCCGCCTCTCTCCGTTATAACTAATTGATTTTCAGCAATACGGTTTTTTCTCGTAATGGCTTGTATAAAATCGGATGTGTGGTAATGGTATTTGATCTAATATTTTTTTACTTGAAACTGTCATACTCAATTTTTTAAATATCCTATAACAATTTCGTTTCCGTCCGCATCTTTCTTGTAAATTGGCTCTCCATGGTTCGGATTCTTCTCAAATAATTCCAGAAAAGGAACTTTCAAAGCTTCCGCAATTTCAATTAATCTTTGTAGTGTAGGATTTCCATTTAATGACTTCGATAATCCTACTTCAGTAATGTTTATCATTTCTGCTAATTCCCTCTGCATGATTCCTTTTTCATCGCAGATTTCTTTAATTCTTAATTTCATAGTTATACTATTTCTATAAGTGCAAATATACAATTTTCTTTACTAATTGTATAATTTAATTTAAAAAATATACTATCTGTATAAATATTAACAAAAATTTAACGTTTTAACTATTGTTTCTAATTAAACTATCTGTATATTTGCAATAGAGAATTAAACAAACAGTATAACTCAAACATTAGAAATCATGAATACAATATCAAACCAAAGAGCAGCAAACATTGCAAGAAACATAAATGCTTTTGATACTGCATATCAGTACAGTGATGATATGAGAAATGTAAGATTCTTTTCAAACCTATCTAAAAAATTGAATAAGATTCTTTCTACCCTATCAAATGAGGACAAAATTATTATCGCTGAGTTATGCGATGTAGATCAGGCAAAATATTTCGGTCTTAAAAAAGAAGAAAAAACAATTCAAGTAAAACAATCAAACATCAACAATATGGAAAATTCAACCTCATCTTTCAGAAAAACAGTAATGCTTAGAGCTTACCACATTATGGCAACAACTGGTAAAGAATGGGCCATCTGTCTAAAGAAGGCTTGGCAACTTTACCGCCTTAACAAAGAAATGCATTCAGGTGAAGTTACTTTCTTCTTTGAGAAAAAAGATGGTAGCCTAAGAAAAGCAATTGGCACTTTGAAAATGGATAAGATTGATTATGAGTTTAAAACTGACAGTCAACCGAAAGTAACAACATTTACTTATTTCGATGTTGAAGCAAAATCTTTCAGAAGTTTTAAGATTGAAAACTTTATGATGATCGAACAACCTAGAACCCCAGAAATAAAAGCGGTTGCAGTTATCAAGAAAACACCTGCGAAATTAATTAGAATCAGAAGAACCCACCTTAAAAGCGCATAGAAATGGAAAAACACCAGTGTATTATTATTGAAATGCAGAATGAGGCTTATCTATCATATTTTAAATTTTATGAATCTATCAGAGAGGCCCCCAGAGCCGAAATATACGATCAGATAAACGATTGTAAAGACAGTAAGAAACTGTATCAAATCACCTGTTTTATTGATAATCAAAGATTAGAATTTGAGAATCAAACCACAAATAAAAAAGAGAATTTCTTCGCTAAATTAATTAAAGCTTTAAAAATAAAATCATGAATCATATTATAAAATACCCAGTTTCTAAAGATGAAATTATTGATATTATACATGATAATATTCTTTTCACAGCATTTAAAAGACAATTGGTTGATGTTTCAAATTTAATTGGTGGCACAAATCAAGAAAAAATATCAAAGCTTTATAGCATCGGTTTCGAGCATCTTCTGTATAAAATGGTGACTATTGAAGAAATGAATGATGGTAGAGAAAATCAAATATGCGAGTTATTGAAAGGCATTTTTAATAGGCACTTAGAATTGTGTTCATTCTCTCACATACTTACAATAGATCAGCTAGATATTGCAACTAATATTTATTCAGAGTGGCAGGCAGCATTAAATGGATTCAGAAATAACGCAAAATCAATTCAAACACAATTATAATAACATGGAAAATTCAGCACAAAAAAAATTACTTGAGGTCGTTGGCGAATTAGAGTCATATTTCGGTAATGATATTACAGAAGTAATCAGCACTTTAGACCGCTACACAAATTACTATCATCATAATGAAAACCTTAAAAGAGAGCTTTTATCAGCCTATAACGGTTATAAAAATAATGATCCTGGTTCTGGTGAAGATAATTTAATTTCAACAGTAGAGGATTGCTTGGATTTGGAAGACTGGTCTGCTAAAGCTATTCAAAATAATATGTTCGATATAGCAATGATAAAAAAGTTTATCGCTGATTTAGCAGTCGTTTTCACATTAAACATACCTGAAAAAGAAAGAAAAAGTAATTCTATCAAGCAATAAAACAGAGATAGAGTAATCGTTTGATAATAACCTTTTTGCCCTTTGTATTTCATAATAGTAATTTTTAATAAGTCTTGCAGGCGTTGAGAATAACACAGTCACAAAGGGCAAATTTTAATCCTAATAAAATAAATAATATGAATATTCGATTTACAACACATCAAGGCGAAAAAGTAGCTCTAAAGATGATTGACAGCGATAAAATTGAGATCATCTTTAAGAACAAAAATATAATTCTAAATGAAAGCGACCTCACGAAGTTAGAGCAGTCAATTTATAAAATACAACAGAAATTTGATTCAGTTTATTTTGCAGATTTACAGCGTTGCATTCGGGATTATTCAAAAAAAGAGATTGAAAAACTTTCAGATGAACGCCTTTTGTCATTAGCCAGATTCAACGATAAAAACCCACCATATTTTAAAACATTCACTTTGAATCTAAGGACAGAATTATTCAAACGTAACGGATTGCCAAAAGCAAATTACAAACTTACATTTAAGCAAAAAGCATTTCTCTATGCTCACGGACTTTCAAGAAATTAAAAAACCACAAAATAACCGAAATGAATTTTTTAATAGGATATTGCCCAGATTGTAAAGGTATTAGAGTTACTACCCCTTACAATAAAAAATTAAGTGCTGCACTAATCGAATCCTTAAAAGGTGATTTGGGCGACATTTTCACCACATCGAAAGTAAAGTTTAACCAATTGGTTAAAAATCATAATTTAATTATCAGACAAATTTCTAAAGACGTATTAGATATTTGGAACTGTTCAACATGTGGATGTACAGAGGTATGCAAAAAAGTGAGAACTTTCAAAGATGCATGCTCAATATTGAAAATATCAGACATCTTACCTGATTATTCAATGTTACCTAAATCGATGCAAATAAGAATGGTTGCAATGTATAAATTGATAATAATTACAAAAGTATTAAATCAAGGTTGGGAGCCGGAATATGAAGGTAAAAACAATTACATGACGTTTTATCCAATAGGTTTCTATAATTCAGATCAAGAATTCCCTTTTAAGCATGAATTCGGCATGCATGAGGCATGGGAAGGTTCAGATATCGACTATCAGGCTGCAGGTCTTTTAATGTTCAAAGATCACGGTTTAGGCAATTATGCAGGTGTGCAATTCAGAGATTTATATCTGGATTTATACCAATACCCAGAATCGTACTTGAATCGCTATCAACAATAAATTTAGAATCCTTTTTCAATCGAGAAGGGATTTTTATTTTAAATTTACTAAAAACTAAAATATGAAAAATGCAAGAGAACGCCATCGAACAAAAGTATCAAGAGTAAAGACAATCATCAAAAGTGATGTTATTGAGAAAAAACCGCTTTATCTACCAATTGAAAAATTATACTTCAATCAAATAGAATCGGGCGAAAAAAAGATTGAATACAGAGACGATACAGCACATTACAGATCACGATTTTTAAATAAAGCTGGTGAACTTCGAAATCACAAAGTATTATTACTTCAAGAAGGTTATAATGAAGGCGCAAGGCGCATGTTAGTTGAGATTATAGATATTCAGCATAAGCGACAATTTGAAACACATTTAGGGCAAATTATTGAGCGAATTAATTTTTAAATCAATTTGATACTTTGTTGCAAGTTTTTCCGAAACATAACGAAACATTTTCGTTGAAATTCTTTAAAATGATTATAAGACAGATCTTCTCCTATGGGAGAAGATTCCCTTAAATAGGATGTTAACTATTTTTTTGATGAGGTACTCAACAATTCAGGGAAAATTATAATATCGTTTTTGGCGACATTCTAAATGTGATTTGAACTCACATTATAAAAAGATATACCTACTTACGAAATATTGGTCTTTTTGAACTTCTGAACCTTTATAAAACGAAAGCCTTTATTAACAGTGATTTGCGTAAACAATAAAAGTTCATTTGAGTTCAAAAGGTTCATTTGCAACTGTGGAGAATGTCAAAATCTATACGTGTAACCCGTGAAAATGATAATATTCATTTTTATGCTTTGCTAAATCAAATTAACAGTTTAATTTTTATGCAGGAAATTAACGTATCTCTTCAATTGTAAAATTTTTATGTACATTTTTAAAAGTGGTAAAATTCCACTATTACAAAATCTTGCTTCATCAAAAACCGAAGCGAAAAAAGCATGTAAATAAATGTCGGAATATTTACAAAAAAGCCTCCCATTTCTGAGAGGCACTTTTTTTATTTTTTATAAATCTTAACATTTCCGGAATGTTTTATTTTACTGTTTCCGTAACTATAAACACTTACCGAAGCATTCGGAGTACTGACGATTTCAACCTCAGCATCATCCAGAAGAGTGATTTTTAATTTAACATAATCGAAAACGGTTATTGTTGCTTTTGATTTGTGGCGAATAATAACCTCAGCAACCGTAAATCCTGCATAAGAAAGACTTACATCTGAATCACCGAAAAAAGCTCTTTTCAATTTTTTGACTGTAACAGTTTTAAAGACCGCTTTGTGGTCGGTGAAAAGGCTGTAAAATTCAGTTTGTCCTTTAAATTCTCTCAAAGTTTCCAAATTAGGAAAGTCATTTTCCATTGCCCAGTCGTCCCCGTCAAAGTACATTCTGCAAAGATTTTGAATCGAAGAATCTTTTTTCATTTCCTCGTACCACGGCTGACAAATTTTATTATCAGCCGCCATCTTAATTATTTCTTTTGTTTTCATTATGGTACACCTGCTAAGGATTTTTTCATTTTAGAGTTCATTTCTGTAAGAGTTTTATCAATCGTATGAAGTCTTCTTGTGTTCACTTCGATTTGAGATAAAATAGCATTTTGAGCAGCTGCAATCGTATTATTTATTTTAGAATATTTAACCGCCTCAGCAAAATTTATTCTCATAGCATTAAATTGCGCTTCCAATGCTCCGGCAGTCTTTTCTGTCATACCTTTAATTGAGCCTTTAATACCTTCTGGGCTTGACATATCCAAATCCTTGAATATTTCAGAATAAGCATCTATAAATTCCTTTCCTTTGGTCGATGCTGCAAGAACTTGCGCTCTCAAATCATCAATTTCATCTTTAGTGAGACCGTTAAATGTTCCGTTTCCGTCCTTGTCAAAACCTGCAGCTTTCAAAATGTTGTCATAGATTGGTGCCATCTGAGCCTCAAGAACTTTATTAAGCTGATTTCGCATGATGTTTTTAATCATTTCGTCAAAAGCTTTATTAATGTTGTCAATCCCGTCCACACCTTTTCCGAATGCCTCGATTAAAGCATCACCGATATTAGCTGCCATTTCCACAACATCAACCTGAAGAACATCCCGGATAATTGCATCTTTGATTTCCTGAATCTTTCTAAGGTTGTCCTGCTGTTGCTTATTGTAATCGTTGATTTTATCCTGATCTGCTTTTTTCTTTTTGGATTCAGTATTTTTCATGTCTTCCAAAACTTTCTGCTGTTCCTGAAGATTACGAATTAACTCACGTTGTCCCTCGTATTTCATGGCTCCGAAAGCTTTTTCCGCCGCAATAGCTAAATTTGTATAAGTTTCTTCTAAACTATCCAAAGTGCCTTGTAAACCCTTTATTTCCTTTTCAAGTTTCTTTCTTTTATTTCCTGCTATCCAGGTGAATAAAGAAACAACGGCACGAATTACAGTATAAATGATGGAAATGATAGCTGTGATCCAGTTTGACCATGAAGCATTATCTAATGCAGACTTTACAGCCGTTACGGTTGAATCAATAGCCTGCATCATCATCATTCCCATTGTTGCAACCTGATCTATCGTATCAATGGCATCATTAGCAGCATCGCTCATGTACTCTCTTGCAGGTGCTAAGGCTGAAATAATTCCTTTCGTAGCTTTTAAAGTTCCTTTTATTCCGTCTGATGCTCTTTCAAAACTTGAGAACGCTTTCTCTCCTGCTTCTTCCGATTCGTTCCCGAATGCAGAAAACAAATCTTTAACAGATGAAAGAAGTCCTAAAAATGGATTCTCATCGCTTATTTGTTGTTTTGTCTCCTTTAAATTTTTGAGGACAACTTTAAAATCTACCGGCGTCAAAACGTTTACGAGATTTCCTTTTTGTGCTTCGAGTTGCTCAAGTAAAACCTGCATTTGATATGCTGTAAGTTCATCAATATTGCCGTATAAAGACATCCATGCTTGTGATTGTGTCAATTCATCAACTGCAAGCTGTGAAATTTCTTCTTTAGATTTTTTGTCTACTGATCCAGCGGAAAACTTCTTTTGTTCGGGTGTAAGATTAGCATCAGAATTTATTTTTTTGATCGCATCAGCAGTTTCTTTCTCAATCTGAATCTTTCTTTGAGCAAAGGATCTGTTTTCCTCAAGTAAATTTCTGTATGCTGTTTTTTGTCTTTCCAATTCATCATCCTGAGCCTTCCTAACAAGGATGTTCTTAGTATTTACCTCATCGCCGGTGGTTCCTTCATCGTTTTCGTTTTTAAAAGCCTCCAATTTGTCAACAAGTTCATCACCTTTGAATTTGCTTTTAAACTCATCGATTTGTTTATTAATTTTTTCAATGAAAGTAGCTTCACCAGTATATTCGGAAAGAACGCTTTTAAGTTTTATTAAATTTTCGGCTGCATCAATCCCTTTTACTGTTTCCAATGATTTTCCGAGATTGTTCAAATACTGAATGAAAGTTAGATCTTTTACTTTAGGAAACATTTCATCAGTCGTTTCTTTACTGTATCCGGATTTCAATAACTTATCTCTTATTTCAATCTGTCTTTTTGTCTCAATTATATCTTCTTCAAAGGTTTTTACGTCGATCTCCCTTCTTTTAGCAGCTAATCGAGCATTGATCTCGGCAAGTCGGCGCATAGCTTCTTCTTTAGTCACTTTTTCGCCAGTGTACAAAGTATTGCCTTTGTCATCCTTATCATTCCCGTACTTATCAAGTTTTCTAAGCTTTACAACGCCATTTTCAACCCTTTGAAGTGCATCAGTAATTAACTGGGCATCCTGCTCTAATTTTTTGACGCTACCATCAGGAAATATTTCCGCAAGTTGTCGGTTATCCGGCTTTGCTTTGTTGTAATTGATTATCTTATTGTATTTTTCAATAAGTGCATGATTCGCAATCCATTGTTTAGTTTGTGGAACAAGATTTTTATTAGCTTCCTCAAGCCTCTGGACTTCTTCCTCATACCATCTTTGAGTTCCTTTTTTTGAGCCGGCTGCAGGTGCTGTTTCTTCCTCGGTAATAACTTCAGGTTTAAAACCAGATAATTCATATCTCAGTTTATCAGCTTGTTTCTTTTTGAGTTGCAACGCCTCACCATTCATTTTCCCTAACTTGATTTCCTTTTCAAGTAATTGCAATTGTTTTTCTTTTTGGGAAATTTCCTTATTATTATTTCTAATAATAGCATTTGAAAGCGCGGTTTTACTGTTGGCCGTATTCTGTTGTTCTCTCCATTTTTCAGCGAGAGCATCACGTTTCTGTTCGGCTGCGAAAGCTTTTCTATTATAGTCTAATGAGGCCTTTCCTGCCTTTCTCGCTTCTTCATCTAATTTTCGCCATTTTTTCGCCTCTTCGTCAGCATCCATGACCTGAGTTTTTAAACCTCCTGCTTTGAAAGATTCTTCGAAAGATTCTTCTAAAACTTTTCTGGAAGCAGCCGCCTTTGCCTGAGCCATTGCGAAAGCATCAATTTTACCAATTACAAATTCTAAAGCATTTCCGAGCCTGAAAGTTGATTTATACTGAGCGTCAAGAGTTCCTCTAAATTCCGGATCTATTGCAATAAGTCTTTCGTAAGCCTGCTTTCTCTGCTCTAATGATGAACTTTCATTTCGGATAATTGCAATTAACTGAGATATGTTTGCCTTTGTCGCGGCAACTCCTTTTCCAAAAGAATTATTATAAGATTCTGTTACGGCCTGCTGTGCCTTTTGAGCAACGCTGTGTTCTTCAATAATTCCGATTAGTTCCCCTAATTCAGTTTTGTAGTTGTAGACGACCGCAATCAGGGCTACAATTGCAGTTCCCAATAAAACGTAAGGGTTTGCTAATGAAGCGGTATTTAAAGCGGTTTGCGCCACCGTTGCGCCTCTGATCATTTTGATAAGATTTGCGAAACCTTGAATAATTGCAGGTGCCGCAATTCGTGTTTGTAGTGCGGACGTGAAAATTAAGGCTGCGCGATAAGCTCCATAAATTTCAATAAGAGTTAAGATTGCTTTTCCTACATCTTCATAATGTTCTACCAAATAGGTTAATCCCTGAATTCCATCAGTCAAAATACCTTGTTGGCCTTCACCGATTTTGTTTAGCATCTGATCCCATGTGTCACCCAAATTCGAGACTTGTCCGGATAATGATTTAGATTGCTTTTCCATCAGGTTAAAGAACATTCCTCCCTCATTGGTCATGTTGAAAAGAACATCTTGAACATCTTTAAATCCGATCTTACCAGCGGAAACCATTTCTGTGATCGCTCCGGTAGTTGTGTTGAATTTTTTAGCAAGTTCGGCAACCATCGGGATTCCTGCCTCCGTAAATTGTCGGAGATCGTCACCCATTAATTTTCCTTTAGCTTTTACTTGACCGTAAACGAGGTTAATTCTGGAAAGAGGTACTCCCAGACCTGCAGCAATATTTCCCATTCGGGTTAAAGTGTCAACGACCTGATTTGCGGGAATTTGAAATGCGAGTAATTGTTTTGCTCCTGCTGAAACTTCCTGCAAAGAAAATGGAGTGTTTGCTGCGAGATCAACCATTTCGCCCATAAGCGCGGCTGCTTTCCCTTCGCTCTTGAGCATTGTAGAAAAAGCTATTTCCGTTTTTTGGAATTCACCTCTGACGTTGATAAGTTCAGTTACAAAATTTTTAATTGCACCTACTGAAAAATATCCTGCGATACCCATTGATAGATTCTTAAAGGCAGAATCCATGTTTCGGGTTTGATTTTGAGTATCTCTGGAAAGTCCAAAAATATCACGGCGCATCGTATCCATGTCTCTACGCCATTGTGTAAGGTCTATTCCTGCACTAAAATGCAGGGCGCCTTGGCTTGTGTTCATTGTTTCGGGTTTATCATAAAGATTTCTCCTTATGCGTTTCTATACATGTAATTTTGATTTTAGATGTTAGTATATTGCTAAAGTAACCGGACAGAATACCGTCCGGTTTTATTAATTCATTTCGTTTAAGTCCGATGGGTCAAAATAGTATTTAGGAAACTTTTTACTTAATACTTCATTTTTTACTTTATTCCATTTAAACCACGTCTCTCGGCTTGGTTCAATACTGAAATTAAGCATTGCGGATATTTCGTCTAATTCCTTTAGAGAAAGTTGTTTAAGAATTTCTTCTCTTACTTCAGGGAAATTGAGCGGGTTATTTGGGTTTATTTCTTGATTCATTGTTTGTGCGTTTTGATTTATTTTTTTGACTTGTTACGTGCCAACCGTTACAATTTCCGCAGTAATAATAACGTTTCGGCGTTCTGCTTCTACTACTTGCAGATTTACATTTGGTGATAATTCCGCTTACTTCTCTCTGGGTGGTGTACGTAACTTTATCACACATATTTCTGTAATAATTTATGTTTTTGCATTTGGTCTTTTTACTTTTTTAGTGATTGTAATTTTAACCTCATATTTCGCAGACTCTAAAGAAGAAATAAAAACCTCATCTTTCGGAATAGGATCGTTTTTCTTCACATAATCGTTTAGCATT
The DNA here is from genome assembly GCF_006175945.1 of Chryseobacterium mulctrae. Classification (NCBI taxonomy): domain Bacteria; kingdom Pseudomonadati; phylum Bacteroidota; class Flavobacteriia; order Flavobacteriales; family Weeksellaceae; genus Chryseobacterium; species Chryseobacterium mulctrae. Next base: position 2,876,715 of record NZ_VAJL01000001.1, read on the forward strand.
TCAACTGATTTATCCATCAGGTCTACTAAATTGGCGATCTCTTTTGTTTCTAAATATTTTGATATTGTGGTAATTTTAAAATTTATTAGTTTTCATGATTTTACTTTGTTCCTCCATAAGCCAATCTCCATTGTTGTGCATTGCATTTCTCAATCTGGAAACATCAAAACCCGCTTTTTTTCCTTTGTAATAAATTGCTGATAATTGCATAATATCCACTACGGCGGTTTTTCTGTAAATCTCTGCTGCAAGATGATTCGCTAAAGATTCAAAATTCTTTTTGCTGTTTTTACGCTTGATTAAATCATCAATGTATTCAAGTTGCGCAATATTTCCCGCAATTATTGTTTGCTCGTATGGGTTCAATGTATGAAGTGAATTCAAAGCATTTTCAAATACGTCTGTGATAGCTACTGTATTGGTCATAATTTTGATTTTTTAAAATGGTGTTGAATGTGAAAGGAAATAATATCCTGCTTTTGAATAATCGATCATCTGTTTAATTTGCATCGTTAAAATCAAATCTTTGCCTTCCTGATCTCCTAAACCTTTAATTTCCTTTAGAGAAAATAATAATTCTCGTTCTGTTCTTTGCTCATATTCAGGGATAAGCTTTCTTGCTAATTTTTCTAACGCTTCCGTATCGGTTGAAAGTGATGATTTGATTCTGTCTAATTCCGGAACCTCAACCGGCGAACTTTTGCGCTCGTTGGTTTTTGGCGGGTTCTTCTGTTCGTCTATTTGCTGCAGAACAACATCGGCAATATCATAACCTTTCGGGAAATCCTGATTTTCTAATTTGTCGGAAATTGTGATATTAAAACCGGTCTCATTCAGTCGGCTTGCTACTTCCTGCCAAAATGTTTCTCCCACATCTGGAAAAGCAATAATATTTTTCCCTGATAATGGCTGTAAAACTTCATATTTAAAATTCCCTTTTCCTCCGGTTGCAAGCCATAAGTAATTAGAATCGACCAAACTCATTATAATGGCTGTTTTTTCGCTCTCAACAATCGCAATAGGCTTTTTGTTGTTGGGTAACAAATGAAGTCCGAAAAGGCATTGTTTGTGATTGAAGTCTTTTTGCTTTAAAATACTGTGGATGTTTGTAAAATGGTTGAAAGGCTCTTTTACACGTTTTCCTGATTCCTGATCGTAAAGCATTACTTTTCCGTAACGGATTCTTTTCATATCATCCACCTGCCAGAATATTGTTGCTCCTTCCCAATGTTTTGAACTCCCAACATTGTACATTTGGGTTATTTGGTCCACAACTGTACTTTCAAATATTGATTTCAGGAACAAGACAAATTTATTTTTATCATTCTTGAAAGTCTTTTGAAGTATTTCCGGTGGATGGTAATCAATTGGTTTCGGCGGTTGAAGATTTGGGGTGTACGGCTTTTTCTCTGCATTGTCGAAGAACTTATCACATGAATGGCAATATCCTTTATCTGGATCACCTGCAAGCGGTGCGCATTTTCCGTCTTTGTTGTTATGTTGGCCGCAATAACACATCGGTGTTAGTTTGGCTCTTTGGGTTGATGGTGCAAATTTAGTTTCCATAATAAAAAAGGTTTTTATTTAGCTACATTTTCTACATCACTTACATAAACAACGTTTCCCATTGCCCTCCTTTCGGTTTCAAATCCTACCATTCTCAAACGATCAGCAAATGTTTTCGCAGATAATGGACGATTTCCGTTTTCTTCTGAAAATGTCTTGAATGCATTATACAAATCTTTCAAAGGTTCCGGACGTGTGCCAGGTTTCAAGAAATTCTCAAGGATGAACATTTGAACCGGATCAGATTGTTGACGATATTCGTTTAAAGTCTGTTTTATTTCTTCCGATGGTGTGAACTCTTTATTTACTAAAAGTGCTGTCAATCCTTTTAAAGCCCAATTCAAAACTCCTGAAAGTTCGGTTTTGATAATCTTTTTAGACAATTCAGGATCTTGATTTTCTTCTGAAATAGTTTTGTCAAAATGAATGATAAGAAACCTTCTAAAGAATGCATTTGTCTGTTCACCAACTAAAAAGCCATTGGTATTAAACATTAATTTTGCATAGTTTTTAACCGTGATGGGGTCCCCATAGGGTAGACGTGCCTCAATTGGCTCACCGCTTGCAAGTTGTTTGAAAATTGCTGCCTCAATATTGTTATTGATTTCACTCGAATAATTCAGAAGCTTATTTGCTATTTTAGCTCTATAATATCCGTTTTCATTTGTCAGAGACGAAAGAGAAAAATTACTCACATTGTGATCTCCGAGCAAAGCTGTAACAATATCAAAAAATACAGATTTCCCATTCGCTCCGGTTCCATAGCAAAGCAATACTTTTTCTAATTTTAAGCCGTTTCCATGTCTCATGAAAATATAGCCTAAATACTCACTGATAACGGTTTGTTTCTGCTTGCTTAAAACCTCATCGAGAAAACTATTGAAAATCGGTGCAACTGCTGCCGGATCATAGCAGAAAGGCAAAACATAAGTAAGGAAATCTTTTGGTTGATGTTCTCTGAGATTTACGCCTTTCTCTGAAATTTCCAGTGTACCGTTTTGAAGATTGATTAAAACAGATTCCGTTTTTGTTTCTGGTTTTGGCAAATGAGCAACCGAAAAGAATTGCTGAAGCATTTTTTTACGGAAATCAAAGTATGAAGCATCATATTTCGGAACTCCGAGAACCTTTGCGCAATCGCCTAAAAACCTTTCGAGTTCGTTATCTTCCAGACTTTGCCAATACACACTATTATAGGTGTAGACAATGTTATTATGTAGACAGAAATCCATCTTTAAGTTTTCCGCTAACTGCAATATTTTTTCAGTAGCGATAACAATATAATTTTTCTGCTGAAGTTTGAATTTGGAAAGCTTTTCTGTAATCTTGCTTTTTTCTTCCTGACTATCAGCATCATCGAATTGTTTACGCAGTTCGATTACTCCGGGATAAACTTCAGCGATAAAATCTGCGGGTTGTAGAGCTTTTTTAATATTATCTAAAACCTCGATTTGTTCGAGTTCCCTCGTAGCCTGAACCGCCGGCTTTATACTTTCTAAAACGGCTAAATTCATTGTAATAAGGTTTTTATAAGTTCTGGGTTTGTCGTCAGATAATCGGCTTTGCGATTTGTTATTTTGCACTCACCATGAAAACAGACTTTTAATTTTCCTGCTTTTTGAAGTGTTCTTTTGTAACGTGTAAGGTTTTTTTGTGGTATGTTCAGTATTTTAGATGCCATCGAACATGTCACAGTATTTTTTTTCAGATACTCATAAAATATTTGTCTCTGATCTTTAAAATATTTATCTTCCATTGCAATAATCTTTTGCAACTCAGGGAAATAAGCGTTATATTTGCGGTAATCTCTTATTCACTCACATACTCCCGCCTGCTCCGTTTTGCTGCGGGTTTTTTATTTTTTTAAAGGGACAAGTTGTTTTACGATGTCATCGTACTTGTAATATCGTCTTTTCTCAATGCCGTAGGCCGTAATAATATCCTCCTTTTCCCATTTCCATAATGTCTGGCGGGTTATGCCTAATAGTTCGCAAGCTTCTGCGCTTGTAAGAATCTGTTTAGGTAGTTGGGATGCATTTTGAGAAAATGATTTTTGGAAATCAAGAAACTGTTTTTTGATAATTTGCAAATCCTCTCTGATCTCTAAGGTCATAGTTGGGACTTCATCAAATGAAACTTTACTCATTGTGAACGTTTTTAATTTGTTAAAACTAATCCGCCTCGTCTTTGAGAAAAATTTGTAATTTTGCTTTTGTATTGGCTTGTGAGGGTGAGATTTTACAAGTCAATATTTTGGAACGCAATTTAAAATTGATCTGCTCGGCTTCGGTCGGGCTTTTTTTTTACTTAAAGCTTTACTTTAAGTGGGGTTGTCTAATTTGTTGATAGCAAAGTTAATTTACTTGAATTGATTTTGCAATAGAGAATGTTAATACTTTATTCAATCTATAATAATAATGTGGTTTAAAAACCGTTTTTATTACAAGTTCTTACCTAAACGTGTTTAATTGAGCATTCAAAAAACCTCTACTTTTAACGTAACTATGTAAAGCAATACCTATAAATAAAGATGAAAATGTAGATAATGTAGCAAATGCACGCTCAAAAACAACTTTATTTTACTCAAATCCTGAGCTTTTAAATTTTGCTTTTGTCATTTCTGCCATTTCAAGGGAATTTAACTTATTATAAACCTCAACCATCTTTTCGCGAGTATGTCCGGTTATCTTTCGGATTGAGTCCAAATCAACATTATTTATAAAAAGAGATACAAACGTTCTTCTTCCAACGTGGCTTGTAATCACATCATGTTTTGGGAAATAGCCTACTATTTTTCGGTAAACGGTTTTATTATTCACTTGCACCGGCTGTCTGTATTTCGGAGCATAAACCATTTCCGTTATTTTAGCTTTTTCACATACTAACTTTATGTAATCATTGTATTTCTGGTGGCTTATCTTTCTGGGGAAATTTCCACCTCTTTTATTTAAAATTTGCTCAACCTCTTTAAAAAGTGGTATCGTGATTTTGGAGCCTGTTTTCTCTTGGGTAATTGGCAGAAACTTATTATTATTTTCGTCTGTGATAATCTTCTCGAAAGTAAATTCCATTAAATCAGAAACTCTCTGAGCTGTCCAGCAACTTATAAGCAGCCAATCTCTGGCATTATCTAAATAATCTGTATCAAACTGTACTTTCCTGATTTCTTCGAGTTCCTCCCATGTCAAATACGGATCATCCGGATCAGTAGTGTTGAGGTTTGGAAAATCTTTTGTCAATTCCCAATAATCAGGATCATCTGAAACTTTGATCTTTTTCCTTTTCGCATATTTCCAAAAGTCTTTGATATTCCCCAGGCTTTTACGAATGTATGATCTTTGATATTGTTTCTTGTCGAGATAAATACCAAAATCATTTTTAAATCGATCATCAATATCCTGAATCCTTAATTTAGGATTAAAGCCAGATACTAAATTCCGAGTTCTTTTATAAACCTTTTTTGTGCTGTCAGCGATTCCGATATTCATCAGGCAGTAATAATCAACAAAGTCGGCAAAATCAGTCGGAACCGTATTCTTTGAAGCTGAGGTATTAAAGAATTCCCCTAATTTAGTTTCGGTCAAAGAATCAGTATCAATAAGCATCGAGAAATATTCATTGAATGAAGCTTCAAAGGCACTAAACCGCTGATTAAAATTTGCAACCTCATTTTGTTTCTGGATTTTCAAAGGATTTGAATTTTTCAATTTGTTTTCCTCTTCAGATAATTTCATTCTTTTATTATCCTTATTCCATCTGGTTTCCGATATTTTAAATTCAGTCGGTTTGATAAGTTTTAAATCTTTTCCGTGAGTAATCGAAATATAAATCTTCTTTACATCTTTTGTGCCTCGTAGAAAAAATGAATATGCCATACTACAATTATTTACTACAAAAATAAACTTTTATCTTATTTGTAGTATCATTTGTAGTAAAATAGATTTACATTAACTTACATTAGTTTACAGTATTTAACTATTGAAGCCTTTATTTAAAGGTGTTTAGCGTTATTTTAGAAATGTAAAGGCAATAAAAAAGCCACTTGCGATAAGTGGCTGTGTAAAGTGGGTTGTGGAGTTGGAGGGATTCGAACCCTCGTCCAAACAAGCAATACATAAGATTTCTACATGCTTATTCTGCTATTGGTTTTCGACTGGAGGCAGAGAGCAGACACCCAACTTCCAGCTTATCTTCTAAAATTTTCGAGTTTTAGCTGAAGCTTCTAAAACCTTATTTCCGCATTACTATATCCCAGAATCAAACGCCGCAGAACAGAGCATTTGTGGAATATCTTGCTTCCCTACTGAAATCTTCGGGAAAACGCTTGATCTACTATACTTCGATATTAAGCTGCAAGAGCGAACTCTTCGTTGCCAGTTAAAATTTTGTAGCAAGGGATTAAAGAGATCGCGCTACGGTTCTCTGCATGCTTACTTACCCATTGGTCTTGCTGTCGAAACCAGTCAACCCCATAGATTAGTATGGCAAATATACGATTTTTTGTTGAAATTAATTCATATTAGCGGTTCTTTGGTAAATTATTGAAATTTAAATGTTGATAATTTTGTAGTTTCATAAAAAACCTTTAGTTTTGCAATCCAAAATGAGATGTAATATATGTTAATAATTCCAGTAAAAGACGGAGAGTCTATCGACAGAGCGTTAAAAAAATATAAAAGAAAATTTGATAAAACGGGTACAGTTCGTCAATTAAGATCTAGACAAGCTTTTATCAAGCCTTCTGTAACTCTTAGACAATCTAGGCTGAAAGCAGCTTATAAGCAAAGAGGATTAAGCAAGGAAGAGCAAGCTTAAGAAATTTTCTTAAACACATACTAAATCACTTCTTAAATAGTTATATTTGAGAAGTGATTTTTTTTTTTTTATAATGACCATGATTCAAGATAGATTTTTAGATTATCTGCAGTTCGAAAAGAGGTATTCTCCTCATACCATTACAAGTTATCGTCGTGATCTTGACGATTTTTATTCTTTTTATCTCAAAACCGAATCCTCAGAAGACCTTCTGAAGGTAGACAAAAAAATAATCAGAAATTTTGTTGTTGAACTTAGTGAAAATGGTATTTCAAAAAGAACAGTGAACAGGAAGCTTTCTACGCTTCGCAGTTTTTATTTATTTCTTCTAAAATTGGGTGAAATTGAAGTTTCTCCGGTCGAAAGCGTATCATCATTGAAATTTTATCCTGAACCGCAGATTCCTCTCTCACAGGATGAGATGGGCGTTTTACAAAATAAAATATTTTCTGAAGTGGAAGATTTACTTGTGAAATCTATTATCGAAGTTTTATATCAAACAGGAATTCGTAAATCTGAACTTTGTGGCTTAATATTTGAAAGTGTAAACTTAGAAGAAAACGAACTTAAAATCTTAGGAAAAGGTAATAAAGAAAGATATATTCCTATTTCTGAAAATTTGAGTTCATTGCTTAAAGACTATCGTAAAATACGAAAACCGCTAGAGGAATTTAAGTCTTATTTTTTTATCAATAAAAAGGGAAAAAAACTGACCGAAAAATTTGTCTATGTAGTAGTTAATAAGTACCTTAGTCTTATAACTTCTAAACAAAAAAGAAGTCCTCATATTTTAAGACATAGCTTCGCGACGCATGTTTTAGACAATGGGGCAGAGATATCAAAAGTTAAAAAAATATTGGGTCATTCTAGTCTTGCAAGCACACAAGTGTACACTAATGCCAATATTGAACAGTTGAAAAAAGTGTTTAATCAGTCTCATCCAAGAGCAATTAAAAAAGAAGAATTATGAAGATTTCAGTACAAGCAATCGGCTTAACTCCACACGAACCGCTAGAGTCACATGTAGACAAAAAAGTAAGTAAACTAGGAACGTTTTATGACAAGATTCAGGAATGTAAAGTGTTCTTGAAAGTAGAAAATAATTCAGACAGAGCAAATAAAACTACCGAATTGATTTTGGTCGTTCCGGGTGATGATATTGTAGTAAAAAAGACATCTTCCAGCTTTGAAGAAAGTTTAGATCTTTGTGTTGATGCGGCTAAGAAACTGTTAATCAAGAAAAAAGAATTAGCGTAATAAAAAAAGTAAAAAAACTTTGATAAAAAGTTTGAGATTTCAAAAAATCTGTTCTATATTTGCACTCGCAAAAAGGAACATCGATCTTTTGAAATCTTTTTAATTTTGCCTCCATAGCTCAGTTGGCTAGAGCAGCTGATTTGTAATCAGCAGGTCGTGGGTTCGAGTCCCTCTGGAGGCTCAATTTAATATAAAATATCTGGGGAGATTCCAGAGTGGCTAAATGGGACTGACTGTAACTCAGTTGCTTCGGCTTCGTAGGTTCGAATCCTGCTCTCCCCACATTTTATGTTAAAAAATAATTAGAAAAAAGTCTTGCAGGTTCGAAATAAATTTTCTAGATTTGCAAACCGGTACCAATGATTTTGGAAACAAAATTGCGGAAGTAGCTCAGTTGGTAGAGCGTCAGCCTTCCAAGCTGAATGTCGCGAGTTCGACCCTCGTCTTCCGCTCAATTTCACACCGCATTAGGCGTGATTTTTTTTAACTGCTGATGCAGCACAGAGTAGAGTTTCTCTGAAAGCTTTCAGTTTTTATTAAATTGCCTCCATAGCTCAGTTGGCTAGAGCAGCTGATTTGTAATCAGCAGGTCGTGGGTTCGAGTCCCTCTGGAGGCTCAATTTAATATAAAATATCTGGGGAGATTCCAGAGTGGCTAAATGGGACTGACTGTAACTCAGTTGCTTCGGCTTCGTAGGTTCGAATCCTGCTCTCCCCACATTTTATATTACAAAAAAACTTGCATATTTAAAGGGTTTTCCTTAAGTTTGCACAGCGTTTACCAATAGTTTTGGAAACAAAATTGCGGAAGTAGCTCAGTTGGTAGAGCGTCAGCCTTCCAAGCTGAATGTCGCGAGTTCGACCCTCGTCTTCCGCTCAACAAAAATCATACTCTATAGTGTGATTTTTTTGTTTAGGCCGACTTAGCTCAGCGGTAGAGTGCTTCCTTGGTAAGGAAGAGGTCACGGGTTCAAGTCCCGTAGTTGGCTCACTTTTTATCCCGATTTCTTCGGGATTTTTTTTGCCTTAAACTTTAGATATAAAAGCATTCCAATTTCTAATATTCTTTTAAAATAAGCAAAACCTTTTTCAAATTAAAGTTTAATATTATTTTAATCAATCATAATATAAGGTTTAAAAGACTTTAGAAAGAAGTCTTTAGGAAATCTGAAAATTAAACTTAAAGGTTCTATCAAATCAATTCCACCAAATAATCCTGAAATTTTCATTAAATTCGTTATAAATATTTCTTGATGAACATTCTCTTATTAGAAGACGACCTTATTCTCTCAGCTGAGTTGAGTAAATTTTTAGAATCAAATCAATTTACATGTGATAAAATTTATGACGGCGAAACTTTTCTCCGCCAGATAAAGAATAATGTGTACGATTTATATCTTTTAGACATTAATGTTCCAAAAGTTAATGGTTTGGATGTTTGTCAGACCATTCGCTCTTTTGATAAAAATACCCCGATCATTATTATTTCGGCTTATGGAGATATTTCAGATAAGAAAGATGCGTTTACGAGATTGGCAGATGATTATTTGGTAAAGCCTTTTCAGTTTGAAGAATTATTGCTTAGAATGAACTCACTTTTGAGAAGAAAAGTTCCTTCTGACAATATAGATTTAGATATTATAAGGATTGATGATTTAATTATAAATAAAACCGAACAAAAAGTTTTCCGTGCAGGAAACGAAATTGCGTTGACTTTAAAAGAATTCCAGCTTCTTGTTTATCTTGCAGAAGCGCAGGGAAGAACGGTTTCTAAACAACAGATCACCGAAAATGTCTGGGAACATAATTTTAACACCAATACCAATACGGTAGAAGTTTACATCAATTTTTTAAGAAAAAAGATCGACAAAGAATATAAAGTAAAGTTGATTCACACCAGATCTGGTTTTGGTTATTACCTAAATCCTTTATAATGTAACTAACAACGCAACTAAAAACCATCTGAATGTCTTTAAAAAGGAAGATTGCGCTTACGTTAAGTGTTTCGTTTTCGCTGCTTTTTGGGGTTGTTTTAATCATTATTTATATTTCTTTTAATGATTTCCGCAGGGAAGAATTTAAAGACCGATTTGTAAGGCGATTAGGATTTACCACCAATTTTATTTCAAAATCTAAAAATTTTGAGAACGAAGCGCCTATCTTTTTTAATGAAAATTCAGATAATTTCCTCTTAAATGAAACAATTTTAATTTTCAACGGTCAAAAAGAGCTTATTTATAGCACAATAAAAGATCAAAAAGTAACCTGGAGCAAAGAACTTCTTATTGAACTCGACAAGAAAAAAGACATTTACAACGAAGAAACCGTTCCTGAAGTATATGCCGCTTTAAAAAATATCAACGGAGAAAATTATTACATTCTCACCAGTGCTTACGACACCAACGGAAAATCGAAGCTTGAGTACTTGAAATATCTTTTAATTACCGCTTTTATTACCTGTACTTTGCTGATCGGATTTTTCAGTTATTATTTTATGGGAAAATTTCTTCAGCCTTTGGAAGATTTGAATAAAGAAATTTCAGAAGTTACGGCTCATAAACTGACAACGCAAATTCCGGTGGAGCAGTCTAATGACGAAATCAGCATTTTAGCAAATTCATTTAATACAATGATTGTACGATTGAATGATGTTTTTCAGTCCCAAAAAGACTTTACGGCAAGTGCATCCCACGAAATCAGGACTCCGATTACAAGAATGGCTTTTCAGCTGGAAAATTTAATTAAATTAGAGCAGCATTCTCCAGAAACTCTTTCCGCTTTGAAACAGATGTTGAAAGATGTTTATCAATTATCTGATCTTACAAATTCACTTTTACTTCTCACAAAATTCGATAAGGAGAATATTCAGAGTATTTATGAAGAAGTAAGAATAGATGAAGTGATCTTTGAATCTTTCGACCGAGTGCAGAAAAGCTATCCCAATCTAAAAATGGATTTCCTTATTTCTGAAGAAACGCAGGAGAATGCTTTCTTAACCATCAATGGAGTTCAGTCGCTTTTAGATATTGTATTTATTAATTTACTGAAAAATGCAGCAGTCTACTCTGACAATGCTGATGTGAAAATTCTGATAACCGAAAATGAAACTCATCTTTCTGTAGATGTTTTTTCAGAAGGTAATACCATTTCTGAAGAAGAGCAACCAAAACTTTTTGAAGCTTTCATGCGCGGAAACAATTCTCAGAATATTTCCGGTTCCGGTCTTGGACTGCGAATTGCAAAAAGAATTTTAGAATATCATAATGCAAATATTCAATACAATTCTCCTTCTGAAAATATGAACAAGTTTAGTGTGATTTTTAATAAATAAGATTTTAGAAGTATTGAAAGTATCTTTTAAGGTTTAAATCTTTTTATTTTTATTTTCTCGCAGATTAAACAGATTTCGCAGATAAGAGATGTTAAAAAAAAATCTGCTTAATTTGGTCAATCTGCGAGAGTATTTTATCATTCAATTTTAAAATAAATTCTGTGAGATCTGTGGAAAAAATTATAAACCATTAAGATTTATTAAGGAGTTAAGAATATTAAGCTGAGCTTGCTTTAAGTACTTATCATTTTAAAATCTATTTGATTTTTCTTAATAAAACTTAACTTCTTAAATTCCCTTAATGGTTCCAAATTAATAGTTCAGAAAATATTTTCATTCCCTCCCAAAACCAAATTTAATTTTTTTTTAAGCCTCCTTTAAGTTCGTTTTAATCGAGCAACCGCACTTTTGTCATCAAAATTGAGAGAATGAACAAAATTGCAGGACTGTTCGTGGTGATTTCTTCAGTGATATCGGCGCAGCAGCAAATGTCGCTTTTGGAGTGCGAAAATGCCTTTCAGCAAAACAATCTTCAGCTTCTTGCCGAGCAATACAGCATCAATATGGCAGATGCAGATATTTTGCAGGCGAAAATCTGGGAGCTTCCGCAGATGAGTGGCTATATCAATGCTTACAATCCCCAAGACAAAAGAGTTTTGGATGCAGGAAGAGCAAAAGGTTTCGAAGTAACCCAACTGATTTATATGGGCGGAAAAAAGAAAAACGAAATCGCTTTTGCAAAATCTAATAAAGAACTGGCTCAATTACAGTTTTCACAGCTTTTGGTAGAGTTGAGAACTCAGCTTCACACCAATTATTACAATCTTTACTACGAAAAACTCAAGCTTGAAAATACCAATAAGCAATTAGGGTATATGAACGATCTTTTGAAAGCGTACAAAGTGCAGTCTGCAAAAGGAAATGTTTCGCTGAAAGATGAGGTTAGGCTTCAAAGCATCGTTATTCAGTTGAATAATGATAAAGTAAATATCAATAAAAATCTTTTAGAGTTTGAGCAGAGCCTTAAAGTTCTTACCGGAATTACTGAAAATATAGAGCCTAAGATTTCTGATGAAGAAGCGAAGTTGGTCTTAACGGCACAGCCTTTCGGTGATGATGATGAGTTGAAAAGAAAAGCACTAGAAAACAACGCCGATTATTTATTCATTTTAAAACTGATTGATAATTCTAAATTATACGCGCAATGGCAAAAATCATTGAATGTTCCTGATTTGAATGTTGGTGCAGAATATGATCAGGCTTCCGGAACTTTTAATAATGAAATTAATTTGAAGGTCGGAATTCCTATTCCATTATGGAAAAGCAATAAAGGAAATGTAGAAAAAGCCAATTACGCCATTAAGCAGAATCAGAAAAACGCAGAATTTCAGAAACTCAATTTAGAAACAAAAGTGCAGTCTGCCTTTCAAATCTGGAAAACCCAATACGATCAGTTAGCCGAAATAAAATCTACCGACTTAAGTAATCTTGATCTTGTCTATGACGGAATGCTTAAAAATTTCAGAAACGGAAACATCAGTTTAATTGAATTTACAGATTTCATGGAAAGCTATCGTCAAACCGCACTGCAGATCTATGATATGAAAAACGATTTGATGGAGTCTGCCATTAAGCTTAATCAATTAGTACAAACCAAAATTTTCTATTAAATATAAAATTTCTACAGTCTTTGCTAAGTGAAATCGAAGATTCGACGTAAGTCAAACGCCTTTGCGAACTTAAAAACGGCATGTTATTTAAAAAAATCTTTGCGCCCTTTGCGTTTTAATAATAATCTACAATGAAAAAAATAATTATACCCTTGTTTTCAGCTTTGCTTTTATGGTCATGCTCAAAACCTGAAATTGCAAAAACTCCCGAGCCAAAAGGTTTTGAACTGAGCAATACAATGCTCGAATCAATTTCCACAGCGAAAGTTGAGAATAGAAATATAGAAGATTCATATAGTTTTTACGGTAAAATCTCTGCCGACAGAAATTCTTATATCGACGTATTTCCGTTGGTCGGAGGAAATGTAATGAGTGTGAATGTGGAACTGGGAGATTATGTAAGAAAAGGTCAGGTTTTAGCGACGATAAGAAGTACCGAACTGGCAGAAGTACAAAAAGATGTAAGCGATGCAAGAACAGATCTGCAGGTTGCTAAAAATAATCTTCGGGTTGCAAGAGAAATGTACGAAGGAAAACTGAATACGGAAAGAGATGTTTTGGAAGCAAAAAGCCAGCTTCAGAAAGCCGAAGACCAAATGCAGAGAGCATCTGCAGTAAGTACGGTTTACAATGTGAAAAACGGAAATATTTATAGTGTTTTAGCACCAATCAGCGGATACATCGTTCATAAGGACATTAATAAAGATATGCAGCTGAGAAGTGACAGAAGTGAAAATATTTTTGATGTTGCGAATACCACAAATGTTTGGGCAATTATGAACATCAATGAAGCAGATATCGATAAAATAAGTCTTGGAATGCCCGCTCAGGTTTCCACATTATCTTATCCGGATAAAGTTTTTGACGGAAAAATTGATAAAATATTCAAAATTATCGATCCTGAAACCAATGCAATGCAGGCAAGAGTTGTTCTGGATAACGCCAATGGATTGTTGATTCCCGATAGTAAAGCAACAATTAAAGTTTCAAAATCTGAAAATAAAATGGCGCTTTCTATTCCTTCAAAAGCTGTGATATTTGATGATGACAGAAGTTATGTTGTCGTTTTTAAATCGAGAACTGATGTGAAGATTAAAGAAATTCAGGTTTTAAAACAGCTGGGTGACGTCACATACATTTCAGAAGGTCTTAAAGAAGGTGAAAATGTAATTACCAATAATCAGTTGTTGATCTATCGTTCTCTAAAAAATTAATTGATCTAAACCATTAAGATATTTTGAAATAGTAAGCGATTATCATTAACCTATTATTTAACCAAACTAAGGAATCTTTTGATATGCCTTAAGTCAGCTTTACCATTCATTTTCTTGATGGTTTTTAAATCATTAGATAAAATTAAACACTTAGTTATTAGTCTAATATCTAAAGTCTAACATCTAATTTCTATCATGAATAAATTCATAAAAAATATAATATCGTTTTCACTTAAAAATAAGGCTTTTACCTTTATTTGGGTGGCGATTTTGGCGGTTGCAGGGTTTATAAGTTTCAAAAACATGCCGATCGAAGCTTTTCCCGATGTTACCAATACTCAAATTGTGATCATTACGCAATGGGATGGTAGAAGTGCCGAAGAAGTCGAGCGTTTTGTCACGACGCCGATTGAACTAGCGATGAGCCCGGTTCAGAAAAAAACTAGTGTTCGAAGTACCACCATGTTTGGTCTTTCTATTGTTAAAATTCTGTTTGATGACGGAGTTGATGATATGTTTGCCCGAAATATGGTCAACAATCAGCTTCGAAATGTAAGTCTTCCTGAAGGTATTGATCCCGAAGTACAGCCTCCTTACGGACCGACCGGAGAAATTTTCAGATATACTTTAGAAAGTAAGAAAAAAGATTCCCGTGAGCTTCTTACTTTACAGAATTGGGTGATCGACAGAGCGCTTCGTGGTGTTCCAGGAGTTGCAGATATCAATGTTTTTGGAGGTCAGGATAAAGTTTTTGAGTTGAGTATTGATCCGAGAGCTTTAGATAAATATAATTTAACGCCGTTACAGGTTTATGAAGCGGTGACGAAAAGTAATTTAAATGTCGGTGGAGACGTTATCGAAAAAAACGGACAAGCCTATGTTGTACGAGGAATTGGTTTGGTACAGTCGATAGACGATATCGGCAATATTACTATTCATAATGATAGCGGAAACCCAATTTTGGTAAAATATGTTGCTGAGGTTCATGAAAGTTCGCGACCGAGAGTAGGGCAGGCTGGATTAAACAATCAGGATGATACGGTAGAAGGAATTGTGGTGATGCGAAAAGGTGAAAATCCGCGTGAAGTTTTGGTAGGCGTAAAAGCTAAAATTAAAGAGCTTAACGAAAAAATTCTTCCCAAAGATGTAAAAATGGTCACTTTCTACGACCGTGATAATCTGATGGATTTTACGACAGAAACGGTGATGCACAATCTGATGGAAGGAATCATCCTTGTTACGGTGATTGTTTTGATCTTTATGGCAGATTGGCGAACGACTTTAATTGTTTCCATCATCATTCCTTTGTCGTTGCTTTTTGCGTTTTTATGTTTAAAAATGGCAGGAATGAGTGCCAATTTATTATCATTGGGAGCCGTAGATTTCGGAATTATCATTGACGGAGCCGTCGTCATGGTCGAAGGGATTTTTGTAATGCTCGACCATAAAGCCAAAAAATATGGTAATGAAAGATTTAATAAACTCGCAAAAGCAGGTTGGATCAAACAAACCGGAACCGGTTTAGGAAAAGCCATTTTCTTTTCAAAATTAATTATCATCACTTCATTAATTCCAATTTTCTCATTCCAGAAAGTGGAAGGTAAAATGTTCTCGCCTTTGGCATTTACCCTTGGTTTTGCATTGTTAGGTGCTTTGATTTTTACCTTGACTTTAGTTCCTGTTTTAACGCATTTATTGTTAAATAAAAATGTAAAAGAGAAAAACAATCCGTTTGTGAATTTTTGGGACAGAATTGTACTGAAAGGTTTCAGCTTTACATTTAAACATAAAAAATTAAGTTTAATTACAGCGATTTCGTTTATGGCGGTTGCTTTATTTTCTGGGAAATTTTTAGGAACAGAATTTTTACCTCAATTAAATGAAGGTTCACTTTGGATCACTGCAGAAATGCCGATGAGCTCCTCTTTAAAAGAATCTTTGAAGACAGCTGATATTTTAAAGAAAGACATAATGAGTGTTCCTGAAGTAACCGATGTTTTGGCGCAAACCGGACGAAGCAACGACGGAACTGATCCGAATGGATTTGGATTTGTGCAGTTTGCGGTCAATCTTAAACCTAAAGATGAATGGAAAAGAAAGATCAGCTATGAAGAATTAACAGAAGAAATTGACAAAAAACTAAGGAATTATCAAGGAATAACATTTAATTATTCTCAACCTATTTCTGATAACGTTGCTGAAGCGGTTGCCGGATTTAAAGCTGAAAATGGAATTAAAATCTACGGGGATAATCTTCAGACTTTGGATGAATTGGCGGATAAAGTTTTAAAATCAATAAAAGATGTCGATGGAGTTCGTGATGCAGGAATTATTAAAAATATCGGTCAGCCGGAAGTAAATGTGGTTTGGGACAGAAATAAAATGGCAGCTTATGGTGTAATGCCGGAAGATGCACAAACAGTTCTGGAAATGGCTTTTGGTGGAAAAACGGCTTCTGAAATGTATGATGGTGAAAGGAAATTCCCGATTCGTTTAAGATATTCTCACGAATACAGAAAAGATGAAAATGATATTGCTTCACTGATGATTCCTACGCAGGATGGAACAATGATTCCGCTGAAAGAGGTCGGAAATATTGAAAAAAATAACGGAGCTGCGTTTATTTACCGTGATGACATTAAACGTTATATCGGAATTAAATTCTCAATTCGTGACCGTGATTTAGGAGGAACGATTGCAGATGCACAGAAAGAAGTGGCAAAAATTGATCTTCCCGAAGGATATAAAGTGGGGTGGACTGGTCAATTTGAAAACCAGCAAAGAGCAACATCAAGACTTACAGAAGTGGTGCCGATAAGTATTTTAGGAATATTCTTCCTGTTGTTTATCCTTTTTGGAAACATGAAAGATTCCCTTTTGGTTTTGGCGAATGTACCTTTTGCTTTGATAGGTGGAATTATCGCTCTTCATTTAACCCGAATGAATTTCGGAATTTCTGCCGGAGTTGGGATGATTGCTTTATTGGGAATTTGTATTCAGAATGGAGTGATTTTGATTACGGAATTTCATCAGAATGTAAAAGACGGATTGCCGTTGGATGAAGCTGTATTTAACGGAGTAAAATCCAGAACAAGACCTGTAATTATGACGGCTTTAATGGCATCCATTGGATTATTACCTGCTGCATTATCCACTGGAATAGGTTCTGAATCTCAAAAACCTTTGGCGATCGTAATTATTGGTGGTTTAATTACGGCAACGATTCTTACTTTATTAATCTTCCCAATTATCTTCTGGATTTTTAACAGAACAAAGAAAACCGAAGAAATTATTTAGAATTATCTTTCATTTACATTATATAGTTTGAAGCGCTGAAAAATTAATTTTTCAGCGCTTCTTGTAAATATTAAAACTATGTAAAATTTGTGTCATTAAAATCCTAAACCAATTGTAAAACCTCTTACAGAATTGGGATAATTAGCTAATGATGTGGCAGAACCATTGGTTGTATTTACGGTGTAAATTTTTGTAGCTCCTGCAACAGTAGCTATTAAATACGCTTTGTCGCTTGTACTTCCGATGTCAAAACCATTGGCTCCATCAATGTTGATCCCTAAAGATCCTCTTTCTACTAAAGTTCCGTTATTAGGAGGATTTTGCAGGTAAATTTTGTCGGTAGAATGATCAATTACAAATAGGGAAGTACTCGTTGCACCTGCAAAATTGCTGGTGTAAGCTGCAGCGCTTAAAGTTGGTGTTCCCGGATTAATAGTGCCATCAGTTGCGGTAATTCCTCCCGTAACAGGATCTAATCTTAAATTTTGTCCGGTATTGCTTACCACTCTTATTTTATCAACGGTTGGGTTAAAATCAAAGCCAAACTCAGTTCCTGCCAATAAAGTCGGAAGTTGTGCACCGACTGCTGTTGCAGCTCCATTTCCTAAATTGATGGTATAAATTCTGCTCGAGCTTCCTAATGCATATAATTGTCCGTTTAAAGGCCTGAAATCAATACCCAAAATGTTTTCTCCAGATTGAAGACCTGTGATTGCTTTCGTTACAGGTTGAGGATTATTAGGATTAAAGATTTGTAATGAATTAGTATTGTCAACTGCATACGCAACAGGATTTGTAGGAATTGCCAGATCGATTACTTTCTGTGAAAGATTTCCGATGTTTGTAGCTTTTCCGTTCGTTAAATTTACGGTGTACAAAGTATTTTGTGTACCAGTTGTTGCCGCCATTATGGCTAAAGTATTATCAGTATTGATATCGAAGGCAGCTTGTCCAGTAAAAGTAATTCCTAAACTTCCTACTTCTACTAAAGTTCCGTTATTGGGCGGATCTTGTTTAAAAAGTTTTCCTGCAGTAGCATCAAGGTCATATAAAATGGTAGAAGTTGCTCCCGAAAAACTGTTGGTGTAAGCAATTCCCATAATGGAAGACGTGGTTGCAATATTCGTGTCAGTTGCTGCAATAGCACCAGTTTCAGGATGTAAACGTAGGTTTTGCCCGGTATTGGTCACCAATCTTATTCTGTCTACGGTTGGATTAAAATCAATGGATGCTACAGTTCCGGAAATTACAGGTGAAAAAGCTGTTGTACTTACAGCTCTCGTAGAAGCGGTAGAAGTATTAATAATATAAAACTTGCTTGCATTAGACACAGCATACAATTCTCCGGTAGCCGGTCTGAAATCAATGCTCATCAATTTTTCTCCGGATGGAATTCCCATAATGGGTTTTGTAGAAGTAAATGTTGAGGAATTGTTGGTGTTAAAATAGACCAGTTGATTGTTTTCTGTTAAACCATAAACCATCGCATTGGGTAAAGTAGTTGCAACAGGTTCTTCAGGCATCATATTTTCGTCATCATCACAAGAAATTACCGTGACAAAAGCAAATGTTGCCATGCAAAAATTGAATAGTTTTTTCATAATAATTTATTTTAAGTGGGTTTCTAAGATCATTTACGAAAGAAAATTAGCCATGGATTTTTGCAAACCCTTTTTTTTTTTGATTTTTTTTGCTTAAATTTGCATTCTGTTTAGAAAAAACAATCTGGTTTGTGACTTTCTGGGTTTAGTATGAAACTTTTTTTGATAAAAAGATTTTGGTATATAAAAATTCATTATATTTGCACACCGAAAATTTGAATAACAATAAAATAAATAATTTAAATCATGGCAAAGGAAACGTTTAATCGTAACAAACCACACTTGAACATTGGTACTATTGGTCACGTTGACCATGGTAAAACTACACTTACTGCAGCTATTTCTGCTGTATTAGCGAGCAAAGGTCTTGCTGAGAAAAAAGATTTCTCTGCTATTGACTCTGCTCCAGAAGAAAAAGAAAGAGGGATTACTATCAATACTGCTCACATCGAGTACGAAACTGAAAAAAGACACTATGCTCACGTTGACTGTCCAGGTCACGCGGATTACGTAAAGAACATGGTAACTGGTGCTGCTCAGATGGATGGAGCTATCGTAGTATGTGCTGCAACTGACGGACCAATGCCTCAGACTAGAGAGCACATCTTGCTTTGTCGTCAGGTAAACGTACCTAGAATTGTTGTTTTCATGAACAAAGTTGACATGGTAGACGATGCTGAATTATTAGAGCTAGTTGAAATGGAACTTAGAGACTTATTGTCTACTTACGAATTTGACGGAGATAACTCTCCAGTAATTCAAGGTTCTGCATTAGGAGCTCTTACTGCTGCTACTGCTGCTACTCCTGATACTGAAGATAAATGGTTCAAATCAGTTGAAGAATTGATGGACGCTGTTGATACTTGGATCGAGCAACCACCAAGAGATACTGAAAAGCCATTCTTGATGCCAATCGAAGACGTATTCTCTATTACAGGTAGAGGTACTGTAGCAACTGGTAGAATCGAGGCTGGTGTTATCAACACTGGAGATCCAGTTGATATCGTAGGTATGGGTGATGAGAAATTAACTTCTACTATTACAGGAGTTGAGATGTTCAGAAAAATCCTAGACAGAGGTGAAGCTGGTGATAACGTAGGTCTATTGTTGAGAGGTATTGAAAAAACTGACATCAAGAGAGGTATGGTAATCGCTAAGAAAGATTCTGTTAAGCCACATAAAAAATTCAAAGCTTCTGTTTATATCCTTTCTAAGGAAGAAGGTGGACGTCACACTCCATTCCACAACAAGTACCGTCCTCAGTTCTACGTAAGAACTACTGACGTTACAGGTGAGATCTTCTTACCAGAAGGTGTAGAAATGGTAATGCCTGGTGATAACTTAGAGATCACTGTAGAATTGTTACAGCCAATCGCTCTTAACGTAGGTCTTAGATTTGCGATCAGAGAAGGAGGTAGAACAGTAGGTTCTGGTCAGGTTACTGAAATCTTAGAATAATTATCTAAATAATACAAAAAAGGCTTCCGAAAGGAAACTCTCGGAAGCCTTTTTATCTACGGGCATCGTCCAATGGTAGGATACCGGTCTCCAACACCGTTGATCAGGGTTCGAATCCTTGTGCCCGTGCAAATATAAATTATGAGTTCATTTGTCGATTTTTTAAAAGGTTCTTATAACGAATTCAGACATAAAGTTGAATGGCCAAAATGGTCAGACTTACAGTCTTCTACAATTGTAGTTACTGTTGCTACTGTCATTTTAGCATTATTTACTTTCGGTGTTGATGAATTGTTTTCAAAATCAATCAGCAACATCTTAGGAATACTAATTAACAGCTTCAACTAATAAAAACTATTTTCTAAATAATGAGCGAATTAAAATGGTATGTACTGAAAGCAATTAGCGGACAGGAAAATAAAGTGAAAAACTATATTGAGACAGAAATCAAACGTTTAGGGTTTGAGCAGTATGTTACTCAGGTGGTTATTCCTATGGAAAAGGTGATTCAGCTTAGAAACGGAAAAAAAGTTCCTAAAGAAAGACCTTACTATCCAGGTTACCTAATGGTAGAAGCAGATCTGATGGGGGAAATTCCTCACGTTATCAAAAATATTCCGGGGGTAATTTCTTTCTTAAGTTTAACAAAAGGAGGAGATCCTGTACCGATGAGAAAATCTGAGGTTAACAGAATGCTTGGTAGAATGGATGAACTTTCAGAATTTGCTACTGATGCAGAAGTTCCTTTCATTGTTGGAGAGAATGTAAAAGTAATCGATGGTCCTTTCAACGGATTCAATGGTACAGTAGAAAAAATTCTTGAAGATAAGAAGAAAGTAGAAGTATCTGTTTTGATCTTCGGAAGAAAAACTCCAATGGAGTTGAGCTATATGCAGGTAGAAAAAGTTTAAAATATTATTCTAAAATATGTGAAGGTTACTTTAAAAGGTAACCTTTTTTTGTTCATTATAATACATGGTATGATTTCATTTGCGAAGAAGAATAACATTTTTTTATTGTATTGTTTTTTTTTAACTGCAATCTTCTTATATATAATCCTAAAATTATACGGAAAGGCAATATTGCCTGTTCATGAATGGACCATGTCTGACTGGCTTGTTAACTACCAAGACGGTGGTTTTAAACGTAGAGGAATTAGCGGGACTATTTTTTTTGCAATACAGGATCTATTTGGAATATCATTGCCTATTCAGATTTTTATTGTTCAGGTTGTTTTTTATATTCTTGTTTTTTTCTCCTATTTTAAGCTGTTAATCTCGAAAAAAATTGATTGGAACATTTTAGTATTGCTATGCTCGCCATTATGTTTTATGTATTTTCCAATTAATTTGTCTTATTCAGGGAAAAGAGAAATTATTCTTTTTGCGCTTGCAGCATATTTTGCATTAGGTAGAATGACTATTCTCAAAGAAAGAGCCTTTTTAGTTTTGTTCTGCATAGGATTGCTCATCCATGAAATGTTTTATTTCTTTTTGCCTTTTTTTATTTTTATACATATTCTTAAAACAGAAAAAAAGAAATATTCATTTTGGATAATGGTCTTCATTTGGCCTACTCTTGTTATGGGGATACTATATTTTTTCGGGAAAGATCTTAATTGCGGTCACAGCTTGGAAATTATTAAAGAAAGAGGCGTTGTTTTTGGTGAGAATAATATTTTCTTTTTTAAATTTTGGGATAGCATAGAGATTGTTAAAAATGAAATTATTTCCTATATCATATTCATATTTGAGCTTGTTATCGAAACCTTAATGTTTTTATATTATGTATTTTTATTTTATAGAAATAAATTTTATACACTGGTGAAGTTTGTTCTAATAAGTTTAATTTGGGTAATTCCTTTGTATTTTTTGGGAATTGATTGGTATCGTTGGGATCATATATATTCTATGCTTTTATTTATCATTGTTGTATCTATGTTACCTGATAATGAGGGTAATAAAATTTCGTTTAATCAAAATCCTTTTTTAAAGAGATTTTTTATATTTAATATACTTTTTTTTATCTTTTTTTTCATTCATATACAATACGATGGAAGAGGTTTTTCATTACAAAATGTAAAGGAATATTATTTCTCTAAGTTTTTATAAACTTCATCACAATGTCTTGCCCATTTTGGTTATGATATTTTCGAGTGCTTAAAAAAATAATGTAAATATTTTAATTATCTGATTAAAACTCAAACAATTAATTTGCTAATTAAAAAATATTTCATAATTTTGCAGTCCGAAAAGTAGGTTTACTTTATGTGAGTGCGGTAACCTGCTGAATAATAAATGCTTCCAAACTCATTAATTATTCAAATTTAAAAAACAAAAAATGGCTAAAAAAGTCTTTAAAATGGTTAAGCTCCAAGTAAAAGGAGGAGCAGCAAACCCATCTCCACCAGTAGGTCCAGCTTTGGGTTCTGCAGGTGTGAACATCATGGAGTTTTGTAAGCAATTTAACGGAAGAACCCAAGATAAGCCAGGGCAAGTTTTACCTGTAGTAATTACAGTGTACGAAGACAAATCTTTTGAATTCGTAATCAAAACTCCTCCTGCAGCAATCCAGTTGATGGATGCGGCTAAAATCAAAGGTGGTTCCGGAGAACCAAACAGAAACAAAGTAGGTGCTGTATCTTGGGCTCAGGTTCAAAAGATCGCTGAAGACAAGATGACTGACCTTAACTGCTTTACAATGGATTCTGCAGTTTCTATGGTTGCAGGTACTGCTAGATCTATGGGATTAAGAGTAACAGGAACTAAACCAACTTTTAACGCTTAATACTTAGAGAAATGGCAAAATTGACTAAAAAGCAAAAGGAAGCTTTAAGCAAAGTAGAAAAAGGAAGAATCTATAACCTTGAAGAAGGTTCTGCTCTTGTAAAAGAGGTGAACACTGCAAAATTTGATGCTTCTGTAGATATCGCTGTTAGATTGGGTGTAGATCCAAGAAAAGCAAACCAAATGGTAAGAGGTGTTGTATCTCTTCCTCACGGTACTGGTAAAGATGTTAAAGTTTTGGCTTTAGTAACTCCAGATAAAGAAGCTGAAGCTAAAGAAGCGGGTGCTGACTATGTAGGTCTTGACGAATATTTACAAAAAATAAAAGAAGGTTGGACTGACGTTGATGTTATCGTTACTATGCCAGCTGTTATGGGTAAATTAGGACCTTTGGGTAGAGTATTAGGACCAAGAGGTTTGATGCCTAACCCTAAATCAGGTACTGTAACTATGGAAATTGGTAAAGCAGTAACTGAAGTAAAAGCTGGTAAAATTGACTTTAAAGTAGACAAATACGGTATTATCCACGCTGGTATTGGTAAAGTATCTTTTGATGCTGCTAAAATCAAGGAAAATGCTCAGGAATTGATCTCTACTTTGATCAAAATGAAGCCAACTGCTGCAAAAGGAGTTTATGTAAAAAGCATTTATTTGTCTTCTACAATGAGCCCTGGTATTGCAATCGATACTAAATCTGTTAACTAAATATAATCCTTAAGACAATGACAAAAGACCAAAAAGTTGTAGCGATACAAGAGATCAAAGATTTGCTTCAGGATGCTAAAGTAGTTTATGTAGCAGATCTAGACGGTTTGAATGCTGCTAAATCTTCTGATTTCAGAAGACAGGCTTTCAAGCAAAACATCAAAGTAAAAGTTGTAAAAAATACACTTTTGCAAAAAGCAATGGAACAAATTGACGGAGTAGATTTCTCTGAAATGTTCCAAACTTTCAAAGGTAACTCTGCATTAATGATTGCTGAAACAGCTAACGCTCCAGCAAAATTAATCAAAGACTTTAGAAAAAAAGAAGAGAAGCCGGCTTTAAAATCAGCTTTCGTTCAAGAAACTTTCTATGTTGGTGACAACAACCTTGATGCTTTAGTAAGCATTAAGTCTAGAGAAGAAATGATCGGTGAAATCATCGGATTACTTCAGTCTCCAATTCAAAGAGTTGTTTCTGCTCTTCAAAACAAATCTGAAGCTGTAGAAGCTGCAACTGAAGAAGTTGCTGCACCTGCTGTGGAAGAAACTCCAGCTACTGAAACTCCAGAAGCTGCTGCAGAAGGAGAAGCTCCAGCTGCAGAATAATTAGACTCTCAAAAAAATCAATCAATAATCAACAAAAACATTACAACAATGTCAGATTTAAAAAATTTAGCTGAAACGCTAGTAAACTTAACAGTAAAAGACGTAAATGAATTAGCTACTATCCTTAAGGATGAGTACGGAATCGAGCCAGCTGCTGCTGCTGTAGTAGTTGCTGCAGGTGGTGCTGAAGCTGCTGAAGAAAAGACTGAATTCGACGTAATTCTTAAGTCTGCAGGTGCTTCTAAATTAGCTATCGTTAAATTGGTAAAAGATTTAACTGGTGCAGGTCTTAAAGAAGCTAAAGACATCGTAGACGGAGCTCCTTCTGCTATTAAAGAAGGTATCTCTAAAGACGAAGCTGAAGCTCTTAAGAAGCAATTAGAAGAAGCTGGTGCTGAAGTAGAATTGAAGTAATTCATCTTATTCTATAAAATAGAAAGGCCTGAGCATTTGCTCAGGCCTTTTTTTGTTTTTATCATTCATAAATAATTAATGTATTGTATAACAGTAATTAAATATAATTGTATTTTTTATGATCATATATGTGTATGATTGATAAATATCTAAAATTAAAATGTATTCATTGAATAATAATTGTGTTTTTTTGATTTATTTTAGTTTTATTTGTGAAAAAAACTTATTTAATTTGAAAAATTGTTATATTTGCATACGAAAAAAACACGAAAATTATGAAAATAAAACTACCTTCTTTTCCATAGTTATTTTAGCTCTTTATTAAGCAGTCTTTTGATTAACTAATTACAGGAAGAATAACATAATCCTTCAACAATTATGGTTGTGTGAGATATTACGGATAGATGTTAAAAATCAAGTTTTATAATAAAGGATAGCTACTATTCTGCTTGTTTATGAAGTAGGAGGATGATAGAAGATTAATTATTTTAATAAAATACACAAATATCGCTATAAATGAAAAATAAATTATCTATTACTTATGATTTACTACTTTCAATACATATTACAAAGCACAAGTTGGGATTTGAACTAATGTGATCGACTGAATTTTAGTGAATTTTACTATAATAAATACTTTTATATAATCAAATTTTTATACAAAAAAAGATAATCCTTTTGCTTATTCGTAAGTAAAAGATGAATTCTTCTGCACTTTAAAACACACAAAAAACAACAAATATATCATTAATGAAAAACAAATTATTA
Source organism: Chryseobacterium mulctrae (assembly GCF_006175945.1). NCBI lineage: Bacteria > Pseudomonadati > Bacteroidota > Flavobacteriia > Flavobacteriales > Weeksellaceae > Chryseobacterium > Chryseobacterium mulctrae. Next base: position 2,902,202 of record NZ_VAJL01000001.1, read on the forward strand.
ACACTTACGGTTTTATCTTTTACAGGATACTTTGCGCATGCACAGGTTAGTATTAATACAACATCTCCAACTGCTATGTTAGATGTGGTTTCCAAAGGAAATACATCTGCAACTAAAGCTTTAGAAATTAATAACTCTTCTGATATTGAGATGGTTACTGTACTTAATAACGGAAATGTAGGAATTAATGTTCCTAATCCTGCAGTTAAACTTCATATCGTGTCGACGGCTGGAGCAGGTTTTCAATTAGTCGACGGTTCGCAGGCTGCCAATAAAGTTCTGACCTCTGATGATAATGGTGTCGGTACATGGAAGACAGTTTCTTCTGGAGCTGCAAGTATTACAGGGACTGAGCCAATAACTGCTTCTACAGCTTCTGGTGTAACCACTGTTGGAATAAATAGAAATAGCATTACAGAGGGAACAAGTGTAGCTAATACAGGTGATGCTTTCGTTTTATCAGGAGGAATTGCTAATTCTATAGTGGGAGGGAGTAATGTTAATTTAACAATTAATAATACAGCCCCACTTTGGAATGCAAATCAATTGCAGGGGATTCCTTTAAGTAACACGGCTCCAACAACTACACAGGTTTTAACGTATAACGGAACCACATGGGCACCTGCAGCATTGCCTGCACTGTCTAGCGCTTGGGCGACAACAGGAAATACAGGAATTACGGCAACGGGTGCTCTGTTAGGTGCTACAATTTCATCTGGGAATTTTTTAGGAACAATAGAAGACCAAAGTTTGGTTTTTGCCACTTTTAACAAAGTGAAAGCTATTTTAGATACCAATGGAAACATGAAAGGAGGAAATTCCAATACATCAGCCCCTTATGCTTCTTTTGCATGGGGATCTAATAATAATCTGGTAAATAATACATCCTCTAATGTTGCATTAGGAAGAAATAATAGTGTTTCGGCTCAAGGAGGAGCTTTTCCTGGAGCAGCTGTAGGTTATAACAATTATGCAATCAATGGAGCTAAAGCTATCGGGAATAATAATGGAATAAGGATTAGCGATGGTGCCATACTAAATTTGAGTGGGTCGAGTGCTTTAGCATTTGGTAATGATAACTACGGTAGTGGTATTGCGATAGGTAATCAGAATTCTACAGATGGATTTGCCTTAGGTACTGCTAACACCGTAGGTCCTAATAATTTTGCTTTTGGTATTTCTAACACAGCAATTGTAGGTTCCAAATTTATGGTGTTTGGTGTTAATGGTACTGCGGCTGGAGATCAATCAGTTTATGCAAACAAATCACATGCTTTTTATGGGCAAGCAAATGCCACAACTACGATTGTGGGTATTAATATGGCGCCTACAGCAGATGCAACCAAAGGGGCAGCTATTCAGATAAAAGGTTTTGGGGCAACTTTAGGTGATTCATGTACTCCAGCTGATGAAGGCGCAATTCGTTATAATTCTACAGCAAAAGTGCATGAAGGGTGTAATGGAACAATTTGGAAAGCTTTTTATACTAATCCTTAAAAATAAACACAATCCTTAAAAATAAAAAACAAATAAAAAAATGGCAAAAAAATTATTCGAGAAAATGTCGTCTATGCTTCTGGTATTCATAATGTCAATAATGACATTTGCCCAACAGGGCTATGAACCTATCCGAGGGATGGGTGTAGAGGCAAAACCTGTAAATAATTCAGGGATCTGCTTGGCATGCTATAACGGAAGTATGAACCCGGTAATAGATGCCAGTTTAAGCAATAGTGTAAGCATGGGGAACTTTGCTTCACTGTTAAGTGGAAACGGTATATCTGTTAAAAATACAAACACTACATATCCGGCAGGATATATTACAGGATTTAATGTTGATCTTGGAGCAAGTTTTATTACTATAGATTTATTAAGCTCATTAAGAATCAGTACTTATAAAAATGGAATATTGCAGGAGTCTACTACAAGCAGTACATTATTATCAGTACCCGCATTTGGCGGAAATAAAAACAGAGTTTTCCTTCACTTTAAGACTACAAAAGAATTTAATGAAGTAAGATTGTATCAGACTAATGTGTTGTCTGTATTCAGTGCAATGAATATATATTATGCATTTGCATTTGATGCTGCTAAAATACCAGTTGATAACAATGCTGTCTGTGATGATATTATTGCAGGAAGCGGTGTAGACGGAAATATATCAGGTAGCAGCAGCTTTTTAGCCCCGCTTTCTTATGTTCAGAATAGAGAGAAGATTGGCGATGGAGATAAGTCTTCTTATGGATCTATTGTTTTACCTGTAGGTCTGTTAGGGTCTTACTCTGTAGGCTTATTAGATAAAAATCAGGTTTATCCGGCTGGTAACAGAGCAGGGTTTGTTATTGAGCCTGATGATCAGGGCAAAATATTAAGTGCTGAATTTTTAAAAAATATTACAATAGAAACTTATTTATTTGGACAGCTTCAGGATTCGAAGAGTTTATCTGATGGCGGAGGTTTAATAAATATTAAAGTTCTTAGCTATGGGTCAGGGAAACAAAAAGTTACCTTAACATCTACTAAGCCTTTTAACGAAATAAGACTTAAAATAACTCAGACTTTAGGTTTTAATTTAGGAAGCCTAAAAGTGTATTATGCTTTCGAGGAACTTCAAAGTTGTGACTGTAATGAATATATTCAGACTTCTGGTTCTTCAAGAGTAGGAGAGATTGTATCTGGTACCTCTTGGACAGGTGCTTATGGAGGACTTATTTTCGGAGGCCTGCTTAAAGCTACCCTTTCTAATCCATACAATGTTACGGATGCTAATCAGACAAATTTTGCTACAATTGGTATGCCTTTAGTATCTATTTTGACTGGAGCGAGATTGACTGTAAAAAGCAATACTGGACTATATCCGGCTAATACATTTGGAGGATTTACATTAGAAAAAACAGCAAGTTTTATTTCTGTAGATATTTTAAAGACTATTAATGTAATTTTCTATAACGGAACAACTGAAACTGAAAGAAAATCAGGAGGACAGCTTCTGAGCGGAGATCTTCTTGTGAGCTCTTCTAATAGATTCTATGTTGGATTTAACTCTACTAAGCCATTCGATAGAATGAAGATTGAAATAAGTAATCCCCTTGGCGCAGGCCTTCTTCAATCATATATGATATACAATGCTTTCGTGCAGCTAGATGATGATGGTGATGGTGTGCCTAATTGTAATGATAAATGTGCGAATGGTAATGATAATATCGATAATAACGGAAATGGTATTCCGGATTGTGCAGAAGGATGTACAGCAGTAAATGATAAATCAAATACTATAGATACAGACGGAGATGGTATTATGGATGCATGTGATTTAGATGCTGATAATGACGGTATACCTGATAATACTGAAGATATTAATGGTAATGGTGAGTTTACTGATGATGATGCAGAAGGCAATATTCTTGTTACGCCTAATTTAGGAGATGGGATTTCTAACTACCTAGATTTAGATTCAGATAATGATGGGATTTTAGATTTATTTGAATCAGGTATTCCAATATCTATAATTAATCAGATTGATGCAGATCATAACGGAATAATTGACAGCACTGTTCCTGTAGGAAAAAATGGTATTGCAGATATTTTAGAAACTTCAATAGATTCTGGGATTTTAAAACCTGAATACAGAGCCAAAGATACAGACGGAGATGGTAGACTTGATTTTGTTGATTTGACTTCTAATGGTGTTGATTTTGATTTATATGCTATTGGAAAAGAAGATCTAGATAATCTAGGTTTTGGATTTATTTCTAGAATTAATGATGCAGATAAAGACGGTATTCAGGCTCTTGTAGATACGGCTCTTTTAAAAAGAGGAGCTCCTGGCTCTCCACTTTCTCCATATGCTTCATCATTGAAAAATGCTGCAAAAGGATCAGGTATTTCAGAAATTGAAAATGTTGCTGTTGATGCCAAAATTTATCCTAATCCTGTAAAATCTGGCGAAAATCTCAATATTCAGACTAAAGAAGAAGGTACTTACACGTTATTCTCTTTACAGGGGCAACTGATTAAAACAGATAAGTTCAAAGGGAATACTTAGGTGAATACTTCTTCACTGCCTGCAGGAATTTATATTATTAAAATAGAGACTGGCTCCGCTGTTAAATCTTATAAAGTTATTGTAAAGTAATTCTTTTTTAAACAGCTTTATTAACATAATAAAAAACCGTTCATTTTGAACGGTTTTTTTATGTGAAAATGTTAAATAAATATAATTGATGTTTGTTTTTTTTAGTATTTTTGAAAAACACAAAGAGCAAGTAGGTATTTGTACTAAATTACAATAATATGGTACAATTAGGCTATAATAATAAAATATTACCCAATTAAAATAACCAAATTCAGTATTATGAAAATAAAATTACTTTTAAAAATAGTGTTTTTATTAACATTTTTTAGTGTTATTAAAACGAATGCCCAAATGACGTGTACACCCACCAATTATAATGATATTACAATCATGAATACAACTGGGGGGACGAATACAACCGATGGACTTAAGATAGAAATTTCAGGTGCTGGGAATTTGCAGATTTCCAGAGAAGGAAAATTTCAGATTTATAATAGTGCTCTTTCAACATTCTTTTCTACTCCGAATACTACAACTAGTACTACAAATGGATTAATCTTTGTAATTGGAACTACCGTGTATACAACAGGGTCATTAGGCTCAGGAACTAGTTTAACACCGATATCAAGCACATGTAATAATACGGGAAATAACTATGAGCATGTAATTAATTTTTCCATTACTAAAAGCGGTTTGGTGTATGGTCTTAGACTTACTTACTCATATACCTATCCTAATGCATTTTTTACAGTGAAATATGATGTTATTATTCCTGCCGGAAATTCTGAACTTGTAAAATTATCACAAGGTTGGGATACTTATCTCGATGGCGGAGATAGAGGTCCTGGTTTTGTCAGCGGAATGGGTGCTAACCTTACAATGGGGACACAAAAAACAGTAAGCGGGCAGGTTGTTTATGAGGCGTTTAAATATAAAAGCGGGAAAGCCTGGGATGGTTATTATTCGGCGAGCTAATCAAATTTGAATTCCAATTTGAGTAGTAATTCTTATATATTCAATAAAACAATAGATACCAATGCTAATACTGATAATGGTATTGGTATTTCAATAAACTATGGCTCTGCTTCTGGTGCTTTTTCTACGACTAATGATGTTATATTCAGATGTAATGCTCCAGTGGTAGCTCCGGCATTTAGTTCTGCTAGCGCTGTTATAGCATGTGGTTCCACTATCAATTTAAAAAGCAATTATACAGGAACGGCTGAAGCTTCTCTTCCTGCCGGCGTAACACTAGATTTCTATGACTCTCTGGGTAATAAAATTACAAACCCTACAGCAGTTTCCACTCCGGGTACATATGTTGCTTATTATTCTGATGCTAATAATGCAGGATGTACTTCGCCTGCTACAACGTTGACGGTAACGGCTGCAAACTGCTGTGCAACAGCGCCTACTTTAACGGCAACTACTATTACAAATGTCTGCCCGTCACAAACCGTTAATCTGAACAGTTTATATTCCGGAACACTGCCTGCAGGGGTTACTTTAGAATGGTATACCAATAATACTCATGCAGGATCACCCGTTGCTACCCCTACGGCAGTTGCTGCTGCCGGAACGTATTATGCGTTTCTGAATAATACAGCCGGAGCTTGTTATAGTCCTGCATCTGTAGCGGTTACATTTACAAAAACGGCCTGCTGTTTGGCGGGTACCGTGGCTCCAGTAATTAACTAAAAAGTGAAATCAAATGATTAAGATATTTTCATATAAGAATCTGTTGACTGCGCTTTTTACATTAGTGCTCTACAGTAGTGGCTGGTCACAGACTGTAGTAAATTTAAATACTCACTATTCAGGTACTCCGCCTTCCGGAACTGTATTTGAATGGCATAGTGGACTGCCGGTTTCGGGGAGTAATCTGCTGACAACGGCACAGGCTGGTGCTGTGATTCCTGGGAATTATTATGGCGTTTTTTATGATAGTGTAAGCAACTGTTATAGCCCGAGTATAAAAGTAAAAGTAGTGACCAATACCTGCCCCGTATTAACTGTCGACCTTACCCAATATGCAGGCTCAGCAGCCCCTTCGGGTAGTGTATTAGAGTGGCATACAAGTAGTACACCTTCTAATGCTAATTTGGTAGCTGCTCCCAATGCTGTAGGTAACGGCATATATTGGGCGGTTTTTCATGATACGCTAAATAATTGTTACAGTCCTGTATCTTCCCCTGTGATAGTGGCTGTAGGTCCTTGTGCATGTTATAAACCTGCGGTAGCAGGTGGAACACTAATAGAGCTGGGCACTGCAACTGGTATTACTTCTTTGAATAGAGCTAGTGCGAACGGCTGGCCTACGGTAAGAAAAGGAGCATGGCTAGCTTTGGAGTCTAAAACAAAAGGGTTTGTTCCGAACAGGTTGACATCTCTTCAGGTTGCGCAAATACCTGTTGCTGATCTTGTTGAAGGAATGATGGTTTACAATAAAGACTTAGACTGTTTGCAGATTAATATCGATGGTACAGCATCTGGTTGGAAGTGTTTTCTTACACAGACTTGCCCTGACTATTAACTCTAAATATTAATAGAATGAATAAAAATATAGCATTTATCATAGCTTTTGTTTTTTCAATTCCAGTTTTCTCGCAGGTAGCAATTGGTAAACCCAGTGTTGCAAATGGAAAAATTTCTCTGGAATTTGGAATTAGTGATCCAACGAATGGACATAAAGGATTACTCCTTCCTTGGGTGTCGACTGTTGTAGGAACGCCTAATGCAAGTTATACAGGGGTATTGAGCCCGGTGGAGGGAACAATGATTTATGATGTTTCAGATCATAAAGTAAAAGTAAAGTATGTGGCAGGTTGGAGAGATTTGTCGGTTGATACCTCCGGAACGACGGTAGATCCTTTAACGAGCGTGGATGGAATGGTTATCCAGAATGCTTTTGCTGAAGATCCTGGTGCGAGAGTGAGTATCGGAACGGGAGTTCCTTCTCAGGTTTCTGGAATCTTGGTTTTGGAGGATGCTGATAAAGCTATGGTGCTGCCAAAGGCCGCTAGCCCACATCTTAATATTGTGAATCCTGCTCCGGGTTTGATGGTTTATGATACTGTCAAAAAACAGCTGGCTGTATTCAATGGAAAAGTTTGGACTTTTTGGAAGCCATAAATCAAGAAAATTAATTTTTGAATATTTAACCACTTCATTTAGAAGTGGTTTTTTGTTGCGTGAAAAAAAATAAATTTTGTATATTTGCAGTCTCTTTTGGCGCTAAAAATTAAACATATTACGGTAAAATATTGAAAATCAGCTCTTTCGTTAATTTGAAAGGGTCTTCTGTGTTTTTGCTGTAATTACGGTTTTTTCGTCGTTAGATAAAAATAAAAATATTTTGCATTACACTGTGAAAAGATATACCAGTGTTGCAGTTAGAAAGAGATATGTATAAAGTAGTAAGAGCCAAGGTCTTTCGTGAGCGCCAAAAACACTTCTTCCTTTTCACTTTTGCCTTTTACCTTTCTTTTTTCTGATATTTTTGAATAAAAACAAAATATTTTTTAACCCTTTCTTAAAAGTTTTATGAGTAAAACAACATCAACAACTAGGGGAGTTGAGAGAATTAATTTCTCTTCGGCTAAAGGAAAAATCATTACTCCGGATTTCTTAGATATCCAGTTAGAGTCATTTAAAGATTTTTTCCAGCTAGACACACTTCCTGAGGACAGAAAGAAAGAAGGTTTGCACAAAACCTTCCAAGAAAACTTTCCAATTACCGATTCTAGAAACCAATTTGTATTGGAATTCTTAGATTATTTGGTAGATTCTCCACGTTATTCAATCAATGAATGTGTGGAAAGAGGTTTAACGTATTCAGTTCCTCTAAAAGCGAGACTTAAATTGTATTGTACAGATCCTGAACATGAAGATTTTCAAACAGTTGTACAAGATGTATATTTAGGTCCGGTTCCTTACATGACAGATAGTGGTTCTTTCATTATCAATGGAGCAGAGCGTGTTATTGTAACTCAGTTACACAGATCTCCGGGTGTATTCTTCGGACAGACTTACCACGCAAACGGAACAAAATTGTATTATTCAAGAATTATCCCTTTCAAAGGATCTTGGATGGAATTTACTACCGATATCAACAGCGTAATGTACGCGTATATCGACCGTAAGAAAAAATTACCTTTAACAACTCTATTAAGAGCAATCGGTTTTGAATCTGATAAAGACATTCTTCAGATCTTTGACCTTGCTGAAGAAGTGAAAGTTTCTAAAGCTGCCCTTAAAAAAGTAGAAGGTAGAACTTTGGCTGCGAGAGTATTGAACACTTGGTTCGAAGATTTCGTAGACGAAGACACTGGTGAGGTTGTTTCTATTGAAAGAAACGAAATCATCTTAGATAGAGAAACGATTCTTGAAAAAGAACATTTAGATCTTATTTTGGATGCAGGTGTGAAATCTATCTTGATTCACAAAGAAAATGCAAATGAATTCTCTATCATCCAGAATACATTACAAAAAGACCCTACCAACTCTGAAAAAGAAGCGGTAGAATATATTTATCGTCAGTTAAGAAATGCAGATCCACCAGATGAGGAAACTGCAAGAGGAATTATCGAAAAATTATTCTTCTCTGAGCAAAGATATTCATTAGGAGAAGTAGGACGTTACAGACTAAACAAAAAGTTAGGTCTTAATATCCCTACTACAACTGAGGTTCTTACAAAAGAAGATATTATTGCGATTGTAAGACACTTAATCGAATTGGTAAACTCTAAAGCTGAGGTTGATGATATCGACCACTTATCAAACAGAAGAATTAAAACTGTTGGTGAGCAATTGGCAGGACAGTTCGGTGTAGGTCTTTCTAGAATTGCAAGAACAATCAAGGAAAGAATGAACGTTAGAGATAACGAAATCTTTACTCCTCTTGATCTTGTTAATGCTAAAACTTTAACATCAGTAATTAACTCATTCTTTGGTACCAACCAGCTTTCTCAGTTCATGGACCAAACCAACCCATTGTCAGAAATCACGCACAAGCGTAGACTTTCTGCTCTAGGACCTGGTGGTTTATCAAGAGAAAGAGCAGGTTTCGAGGTACGTGACGTTCACCATACTCACTATGGTAGAATTTGTCCTATCGAAACTCCTGAAGGACCAAACATTGGTTTGATTTCATCTTTAGGTATTTATGCTAAAATCAATACTTTAGGTTTCATCGAAACTCCATATAGAAAAGTAAGCGAAGGTACTGTAGATTTAAATGCAGATCCTATCTACTTAAACGCGGAAGACGAAGAAGATAAAGTAATTGCTCAGGCAAACGTTGAGTTGAATGACAATGGTACATTTATCACAGACAGAATTATTGCTCGTCTAGATGGTGATTATCCTGTAGTTGAGCCTTCTGAAGTTAACTTGATCGACGTTGCACCAAACCAGATTTCTGGTATTTCAGCCTCATTAATTCCATTCTTAGAGCATGATGATGCGAACCGTGCATTGATGGGATCAAACATGATGCGTCAGGCAGTTCCTTTGTTGAAGCCACAAGCTCCAATCGTAGGTACAGGTCTGGAACAGCAAGTTGCAAAAGATTCTAGAATTTTGATCAACGCTGAAGGTACAGGTACTGTTGAGTATGTTGATGCAGACAAGATTACAATTAAATATGAAAGAAGCGAAGACGAAGATTTAGTATCATTCGAATCTGCTACGAAAACATATAACCTTACGAAGTTTAGAAAAACTAACCAGAGTACAACAATTACCCTAAGACCAAACGTAAGAGTAGGTGATGTAGTGGAAAAAGGACAAGTACTTTGCGACGGTTATGCTACTGAAAAAGGAGAATTGGCTCTTGGTAGAAACTTAGTAGTTGCGTTCATGCCTTGGAAGGGTTACAACTTTGAGGATGCGATCGTAATCAACGAAAAAGTTGTACGTGAAGACTGGTTTACTTCAATCCACGTAGATGAGTATTCTCTTGAAGTTCGTGATACCAAATTAGGTATGGAAGAATTGACAGCAGATATTCCTAACGTTTCTGAAGAAGCTACAAAAGATCTTGATGAGAACGGAATGATCAGAATCGGTGCTGAAGTGAAGCCTGGTGATATCATGATTGGTAAGATTACTCCAAAAGGTGAATCTGACCCAACTCCTGAAGAAAAACTTCTTAGAGCAATCTTTGGTGATAAAGCTGGTGATGTAAAAGATGCTTCATTGAAAGCAGATTCTTCATTAAGAGGTGTTGTTATCAACAAAAAATTGTTCTCTAGAAACATTAAAGATAAAAAGAAAAGAACTGAAGAAAAACTTAAACTTGAAGAGATTGAAAACACTTACAAGGCTAAGTTTGACGAGTTAAGAAATAGTTTAATTGAAAAATTAAATACTCTTGTTAGCGGTAAAACTTCTCAGGGAGTTACCAACGACTTAGATGAAGAAATCATCGGTAAGGGTATGAAATTTACTCATAAATTATTGACATCAGTTGAAGATTACGTTAACGTAAGCGGTGCAGATTGGACTGTTGACAACGATAAGAATGAATTGATCAAACAATTAATTCACAACTATAAAATCAAATTCAACGATATTCAGGGAGTTAAAAACCGTGAGAAATTCGCAATTTCTATCGGAGATGAGCTTCCGGCAGGTATCATGAAGTTGGCTAAAGTTTATATCGCTAAAAAACGTAAACTAAACGTTGGAGATAAAATGGCAGGTCGTCACGGTAACAAAGGTATCGTTTCGAGAATCGTTCGTGAAGAAGATATGCCATTCCTAGAAGACGGAACACCGGTAGATATCGTATTGAATCCACTTGGGGTACCTTCTCGTATGAACATTGGTCAGATCTACGAAACCGTTCTTGGATGGGCAGGTAGAAAATTAGGATTGAAGTTTGCTACGCCAATCTTTGACGGAGCAAGTCTTGATCAGATTACTGAGTACACTGAGAAAGCAGGAGTTCCTAAATTCGGTCACACTCACCTTTATGATGGTGGTACCGGAGAAAGATTTACTCAGGCTGCAACAGTTGGTATCATCTATATGTTGAAATTAGGACACATGGTTGATGACAAAATGCACGCACGTTCTATCGGACCTTACTCATTGATTACTCAACAGCCATTAGGAGGTAAAGCTCAGTTTGGAGGTCAGAGATTCGGAGAGATGGAGGTTTGGGCTCTTGAAGCATTTGGAGCATCAAATATCTTGAGAGAGATCCTTACTGTGAAGTCAGATGACGTGATTGGTAGAGCAAAAACTTATGAAGCGATTGCGAAAGGAGAAGCAATGCCTGAACCAGGTATTCCTGAATCTTTCAATGTACTACTTCACGAGTTACAAGGTCTTGGATTAGACGTAAGACTAGAGGAATAATTTTAAATTTTAAATTATAAATGTTGAATGGCAACATTCAAAAATTAATCTAAAATCTAAAATCTAAAATTTAAAATCTAACAAATGTCAAATAAAAATAAATCAAGTAGATTTAATAAAATAACCATCGGTTTAGCTTCACCAGAGTCTATTTTACAGGACTCAAGAGGGGAGGTTCTTAAGCCGGAAACTATTAACTACAGAACGCACAAGCCTGAAAGAGACGGTTTGTTCTGTGAAAAAATCTTCGGTCCTATCAAAGATTACGAATGTGCTTGTGGTAAATACAAGAGAATTCGTTACAAAGGGATCGTTTGTGACCGTTGTGGTGTAGAGGTTACGGAGAAAAAAGTACGTAGAGAAAGAATCGGACATATTGGTTTGGTTGTTCCTATTGCGCACATTTGGTATTTCCGTTCTTTACCAAACAAAATCGGTTACCTTTTAGGTATTCCTTCCAAGAAATTGGATATGATTATCTATTACGAAAGATATGTGGTAATTCAACAAGGTATTGCTAAGAAATTAGACGGTGCTGATTTTGACCACATGGAATTCCTTACAGAAGAAGAATACCTTGATATCATGGAAACTCTTCCTGTAGAAAACCAGTATCTTGATGATTCAGATCCAAACAAATTTATCGCTAAAATGGGTGCTGAAGCTGTTGAGGAACTATTAAAAAGAATCGATCTTGATGCATTGTCTTTCGACTTGAGACACAAAGCTCACAACGAAGGTTCTAAGCAAAGAAGAACAGAAGCTCTAAAAAGATTGAACGTTGTAGAAGCATTAAGAGGTGCTAATACAAGAATGATCAACAGACCAGAGTGGATGATCATGCGTGTACTTCCTGTTATCCCACCAGAACTAAGACCATTAGTTCCATTGGATGGAGGACGTTTCGCAACTTCTGACTTGAATGACCTTTATAGAAGAGTTATTATCAGAAATAACCGTTTGAAGAGATTATTGGAGATCAAAGCTCCTGAAGTAATCTTGAGAAACGAGAAGCGTATGCTTCAGGAATCAGTAGATTCATTATTCGATAACACAAGAAAATCTTCTGCAGTAAAATCTGAATCAAACAGACCATTGAAATCACTTTCAGATTCATTGAAAGGTAAGCAAGGTCGTTTCCGTCAGAACTTACTAGGGAAAAGGGTAGATTACTCGGCGCGTTCGGTAATTGTTGTAGGTCCAAACTTACAGCTTCACGAATGTGGTATTCCTAAAGATATGGCAGCTGAGCTTTACAAACCGTTTATCATCAGAAAACTGATTGAAAGAGGAATTGTAAAAACAGTAAAATCTGCAAAAAGAATTATCGACAGAAAAGAACCAGTAGTTTATGATATTCTAGAAAACGTGATGAAAGGTCACCCTGTTTTACTAAACAGAGCACCTACGCTTCACAGACTGGGTATCCAGGCTTTCCAACCTAAGATGATTGAAGGTAAGGCAATCCAACTACACCCGTTAGTAACAACAGCATTCAACGCCGATTTCGATGGTGACCAGATGGCGGTACACTTACCGTTGGGTCCTGAAGCGATCCTTGAAGCTCAGTTATTGATGTTAGGTTCTCAAAATATCTTGAACCCTGCAAACGGATCTCCAATTACAGTACCATCTCAGGACATGGTTCTGGGGCTTTATTTCATGACCAAAGAATTGAGCTCTACTGAGACAATGAAAGTAAAAGGTGAAGGTCTTGCATTCTACTCTCCGGAAGAAGCGGAAATCGCTTATGCTGAAGGTAGAGTTTCATTGAACGCTAAAGTAAGATGTAGACTTCCTATTAAAGAAGATGGAGTAATCACTACGAAATTAACTGAAACTTCTGTAGGTAGAATCTTATTCAACCAGATCGTTCCTAAACAGTCAGGATATATTAATGAGCTTCTTACTAAGAAATCATTAAGAAATATTATCGGTAGAGTACTTGCCGATACAGATTTTCCTACTACTGTGAAGTTCTTGGATGCAATGAAAGACTTAGGGTATTCAAATGCATTCAAAGGAGGTCTTTCGTTCTCATTAGGTGACATCGTTGTTCCTGTTGAGAAAAAGAAAATGATCGCTACTTCGATTGAAACAGTTGACGAAATTAGAGCCAACTATAACATGGGTCTAATTACAGATACAGAACGTTATAACCAGGTAATCGACGTTTGGACAAACACCAACGCAGGATTAACTGAAATGATCATGAGCAGAATGAAAACTGACCAAGGTGGTTTCAACTCTGTATACATGATGCTTGACTCTGGAGCAAGGGGTTCTAAGGAACAGATCCGTCAGTTATCAGGGATGAGAGGTTTGATGGCAAAACCGCAAAAAGCTGGTTCTACCGGTGCGGAAATTATCGAAAACCCGATTCTTGCAAACTTTAAGGAGGGTCTTTCCATCTTAGAATACTTTATCTCTACTCACGGTGCTCGTAAAGGTCTTGCGGATACCGCTCTTAAGACTGCCGATGCGGGTTACTTAACGAGAAGATTGGTAGACGTTGCACAAGACGTTATCGTTACAGAAGACGACTGTGGAACTTTAAGAGGTACAGAAGTTACTGCACTTAAGAAAAATGACGAGATCGTTGAAAAGATTTCAGAAAGAATCTTAGGTAGAGTTTCTCTACATAATATTTATGACCCTGAAACAGATGAGTTAATTGCTCAGGCAGATCAGATTATTAATGAATCTTTAGCTAAAAGAATCGAAGAAATCGGTATTGAAGCAGTTGAGGTTCGTTCACCCCTGACTTGTGAAACTAAAAAAGGAATCTGTGCTAAATGTTACGGTAGAAACCTAGCTACGGGTAAGCCAATTCATATGGGTGAAGCTGTAGGGGTTATTGCTGCACAATCAATTGGGGAACCGGGAACTCAGCTTACATTGAGAACTTTCCACCAAGGAGGTGTATCTACAAACGTATCAGAAAACCCTTCAATTATCGCAAGAAGAGATGGTATCGTAGAATTAGATGAAGTAAGAACAATTACTTCTGAAGATGAAAACGGAAACAATGCTGAAGTAGTAGTATCACGTACAACAGAATTTAGATTGGTTGCTGATAATGAAGCTAAAACTCCATTAATGATTGCCAACGTACCTTATGGTGCTATATTAGCTGTAAAACCAGGTGATAAAGTGAAAAAAGGTGATTTAATCTGTAAATGGGATCCGTATAACGCGGTAATTATTGCAGAGACTGCTGGTAAAGTAGAGTATGAAGACATCATCCAAGGTATTTCATTCCAATTAGAAATTGATGAGCAGACTGGTTTCGAAGAGAAAGTAATCTCTGAATCTAGAAATAAGAAAGCCGTACCTACATTAAAAGTAGTAGATTCTAAAGGTGTTGAACAAAAAGGTTACAACTTACCGGTAGGAGCCCACTTAATGGTAAACGATGGTGAAAAAATTAGGGCTGGTAAAGTCTTAATCAAAATCCCAAGAAAAGCTGCTAAGACAGGGGATATTACAGGAGGTCTTCCAAGAGTTACCGAATTATTCGAAGCAAGAAACCCTTCAAACCCAGCGGTTGTTACAGAAATCGATGGGGTAGTTTCTTACGGAAAAATTAAGAGAGGTAACCGAGAATTGATCGTTGAAGCTAAAACTGGTGAAAGAAAAATTTATTTAGTTAAATTATCAAACCAGATTCTAGTACAGGAGAATGACTTCGTAAGAGCTGGTTCGCCACTTTCTGACGGTTCAGTTACTCCAGACGATATCTTGAAGATCAAAGGACCAACTGCGGTTCAGGAATATTTAGTAAATGAAATTCAGGAAGTTTACCGTCTACAAGGGGTGAAAATCGACGATAAACACTTCGAAATCATCGTAAGACAAATGATGACAAAAGTATCAATTGTTGATGGAGGTGATACTCAGTTCCTTGAAGCTGCTCTTGAGCACAAATACGATTTCTTAATGGAAAACAACAGAGTATTTGGTCTTAAAGTAGTTACAGAAGCTGGTGATTCTAAAGAATTTAAACCGGGACAAATGATTACTGCAAGAGAACTAAGAGACGAAAACTCTAAGTTGAAGCGTGAAGATCAGGCTTTAGTTGAAGTAAGAGAAGCTTTACCTGCTACTGCAACACCAGTATTGCAAGGTATTACAAGAGCTGCTCTACAAACTAAGTCGTTCATGTCTGCAGCATCATTCCAGGAAACAACTAAAGTTCTAAACGAAGCAGCAGTTGCTGGTAAAGTAGACAGCTTGAATGGTCTTAAAGAAAATGTAATTGTAGGACACAGAATCCCTGCAGGTACAGGTCTTAAAGAGTATCAAAATGTAATTGTTGGTTCTAAGAAAGAATTCGAAGACCTTAACTAAAATTAATGATTTGAAATTTGAGGTTTGAAATTATTTTTATACTTTCACACTCTCAAATTTCATTTTTAAAAATATAACTTATACAATGGACAATCAAAATCAAAACAACGATCCAAACAACATCAACATCCAACTTAACGAGATGGTAGCTTCAGGAGTTTACTGTAACCTTGCTTTAGTAAACCATTCTCCATCTGAGTTTGTAGTAGATTTCATCCAGCTTATGCCGGGTGTACAGCAAGCTAACGTGAGATCAAGAGTAATCTTGGCTCCGCTTCACGCTAAAAGAGTTTTAGCTGCACTTCAGCAAAACATCACAAACTACGAGCAACAATTCGGAGAAATCAAAGAAGTTGAGCCTTTCGTATTAGGAGGAAACAACGTTAACGCTTAAGGTTTATCTTAAATATATAGAATGCCCCAACTTTCGTTGGGGCATTCTTTTGCTTTAATAACTTTGTTAGATAAAAGAGACTTTTATTATTGCACCTTTTGTATTTGAAATTGTTTCTTTTAATTTTAGGATTGATGACAGAATAAAATGGGGAAAATTTCAGGTTTAATATTTTTTTAACTTACGAAACTTTTTTGTGAAATTTCCTGAGGCTACCTTTGTAAAAAATAAAAGAATGAAGAAAATATTGGCATTTTTAATGCTCACTTCATCACTAACAATATTTGCTCAGATAGGAATTGTAGACACTACTCAAATTGTTATTTCTAATAGTTTTAACGATGCTGAAGCGATACAAAAGCCTTATGTCATCATGATTTCTGCAGATGGTTTTAGATATGATTATGCTAAAAAATACAATGCCCAAAATCTTTTGAAATATTCAAATCAAGGAATTCAGGCAAAAGCAATGACTCCAAGTTATCCAAGTATTACTTTTCCGAATCACTGGACATTAATTACCGGATTATATCCTTCTCATCACGGCTTAATTGATAATTTTTTCTATGATTACCAAAGAAAACAAGCTTACGCAATGAGCAACCGCCAAAACGCTGAAGACGGAAGTTGGTACGGTGGAACTCCACTTTGGAGCTTAGCTGAAAAACAGGGAACAATCAGTGCTTCTTTGCAATGGGTAGGTTCTGCAAGTGATGCAGGTGGAATGAGACCAACATATTATTATCCATATCATGAAAAATTTACACCTTCTGAAAAAGTGGATAAAGTAATTAACTGGCTGAAACTTCCTGAAGATAAAAGGCCGCATTTTATTTCATTATACTTTCCGGAAGTTGACGGTGCGGGACATCGTTTCGGACCAGACACAAAAGAGACAGAAGTGGCTGTTCATTTAGTTGATCATGCGATAGGAGAGTTGGTTCAGAAAGTAAATCAATTAGGCTTAAAAAATGTCAATTTTATCTTCGTTTCCGATCATGGAATGATAAAAGTTGATCGTGGAAATCCACTGGAAATTCCTCAAATGCTTTTTGATAAAAACAGATTCGATTATTATAACTCTCAGACTTTATTAAGAGTTTATGTGAAAAAACCTGATGAGGTAAAGAAAGTTTACAAAGAATTAAAAGCCAATAAAACCGATGATTATGAAGTTTATCTGGATAAAAAATTACCAAAATATTTGCATTTTGCAACGAAAGACGACCGATACAATAGAATAGGACAAATTTTATTGATCCCAAAAGCGCCAAAAATATTTTTAGAAAGAGATAAAAGAACTTCGGTCGGAAAACACGGTTATGATCCTAGAATCGTCCCTGAAATGAAAGCTACATTCTTCGCTTGGGGATTGAATTTTAATAACAACTTAGTAATTGATGAATTTGAGAATATCAATGTTTATCCTTTGGTGGCTGAAATTTTGGGTTTAAAGATCACACAGCCGATTGATGGAAAATTGAAGGTTTTAAAAGAAACACTAAAGAAATAATTCAAGAGTCCCGAAGGGACGATCTACTAAAGGATAGGATAAAATCCTATCAATAAAAAAATCAGCAAATAATTTCGGCGAGCCAAAGGCTCGCCGAAATTATTAAATTAACCAAAAGAAATTAAGCATTAAATTTTTCAGCAAATTCCTTTGCAAATTCTTCTAATTTGATCTCTCCATCAACAACAGAACCGTGCTCAATAAAATCTTTTTGTACAACACCAGCTCTGATTCCTCTTCCCATTTCGGTATACAATTCAGCCATTTCCTGAGGAAGTCCGGCTTGAAGCATTCCGTTTAAAGAATCTTCGTCTTTAAATTCAATCCAAGGAAGGTCGGGTTTACCGATGGCGTTTCCAAAAACTTGAGCAAATTCAGAAGCTGTACGCTCATCACTTACAATATATTTTACATTTTTGCCTTCAAAGTTCTTAACCAATTCTTCAGTTGCTACTTTGGCGATATCAATAGGGTGAACTAACGGAACTTTCGTATCCTGAGGGAAATTAGCACCGATAATTCCTGCATTTTTAATCAATGGAATATCATTAAAGAAGTTCAAATAAAAATATCCGGCTCTTAAAAATGTGACAGAAGTATTTTCCAGTTCATTGTAGAATTTTTCGATGAAATGAAGACCTTTTATTGGTCCGTTTTCCACAGGAGACTCCGCACCGATACTGCTTAACATGACAACTCTCTTTATTCCGGTTTGTTTAATAGCTTCTGCGTAATTTTTTCCTGCATTAATGGTGTTTTCAACAATATTAACCCCGCCCATATTCGGAGGAGTCATTAAAAATGCTGCATTTGCTCCTTCAAAAGTTTTAACTAAAAAATCTAAATCTGCAATAGATCCAATTGCTGCTTTTGCACCTAAAGCTTCTATTTCGTCTTTCTTAGTTTCGTTACTGCTGATTACCGTGATGTCGTTACCTTCGCCAATTAATTGTTGAACAAGTG
The DNA here is from genome assembly GCF_006175945.1 of Chryseobacterium mulctrae. Taxonomy (NCBI): domain Bacteria; kingdom Pseudomonadati; phylum Bacteroidota; class Flavobacteriia; order Flavobacteriales; family Weeksellaceae; genus Chryseobacterium; species Chryseobacterium mulctrae. Next base: position 2,920,862 of record NZ_VAJL01000001.1, read on the forward strand.
GTTTTGCTACATTTCCTAATGAACCTGTGATGATAATTTTCATAATAAATATTTTTTTATTTCTGAGAACAAAGGTATATTTGTACATACTTTTATACAAGTACTTACCCTAAAGTATGTATTATGGCAGCTATTAAAGAAAGTTCTACTATTCAGCAGAATAAAAAAATTGCATTAGATCTTTGTCCGGTAACCTATGTGATGGAAAAGATTGGAGGCTATTGGAAACCTATTATTTTATATCATCTTTCAACAAGTGATAAAAGATACAGCGAACTGAAACGTGCAATTCCGGCGATCACAGAAAAAATGCTTATTCAACATTTAAAACAACTTGAAAATGACGGATTAGTCATAAGAACGGCGAAACCTATTGTTCCGCCACACGTTACCTACAATTTAAGCCAATCAGGAAAAGAATTAATTCCCGTCATTCACTCAATGGCAGAATGGGCTTTCAAAGAAATGGAAGGTGAATACAAATAAAATTCCCCTTCTCTGAAGGAATGGATTTTTGCATAAGCAAAAAGACGGGGTTAGTTAATTTTTTCTATTTAAAACTAACAAAGTCAATTATCCTCATAAAACAAAAAAGACTCTCCAAAAATGAAGAGTCTCTTTTATAATTAAATTTGAGATTATAAAGATTTCATATCAATCACAAAACGGTATCTCACATCGCTTTTCAGCATTCTTTCATATGCTTCGTTGATGTCTTGCATTTTAATGATTTCAATTTCAGACACAATATTGTGTTCGCCACAGAAATCAAGCATTTCCTGAGTTTCAGCAATACCTCCGATCACAGAACCTGCAACCGATTTTCTTCCCATGATCATTGGCGGAGTAAATAAACTATCTTCCATCTTGCCGATAAAACCTACCAAAACATGAGTTCCGTTAATCGTTAATGTAGTAATATAAGGATTTACATCATGATCGTAAGGTACAGTGTCGATAATTAAATCAAACTTTCCTTTTACAGAATTCATTTGCTCTTCATCAGTCGAAATAACAACATGATCTGCACCCAATTTTTTAGCATCTTCAGTTTTTCCCGGAGTCCTTGAGAATAAAGTTACTTCAGCTCCCAAACCTTTTGCAAGCTTAATTGCCATGTGTCCCAATCCACCTAATCCTACAACAGCAACCTTAGAATCAGCTCCAACATTCCAATGTCTTAAAGGTGACCAGGTTGTAATTCCTGCACAAAGAAGTGGTGCAACTGCAGCCAAATCTAGATTTGCCGGAATTTTTAAAACATGACCTGCATCTACAACTACTTTTTGAGAATATCCTCCAAAAGTATGACCTCCCAAATGCTTGTCATTTCCATTGTAAGTTCCTGTAAATCCGTTTTCACAATATTGTTCCAAATCATGTTTACAGCTGTTACAATGCCCGCAAGAATCTACTATACAGCCAACTCCTGCAAGATCGCCAACTTTGAATTTAGAAACTTCGCTACCTACTTTTGTTATTTTTCCGATAATTTCATGACCGGGAACAGATGGATATTTTGTTCCGCCCCAATCGTTTCTTGCGGTGTGAAGATCAGAGTGGCAAACTCCGCAATACAGAATTTCAATTTCTATATCATTCGCTGTTACTTCTCTTCTCTCAATATTCATTTCTGCTAAATCGGCAGTTTTAGATTCTGCTCCAAAAGCTTTTACGGTAAATGTGTCCATATTTTTTAATTTAGTTTGATTATACTATTTCTATGTTTTCTAAACTGATTACCTTCAATCAATCATAATTTGAAATGTTCGTGTTCTTTGCTGAGTGAAATCGAAGATTCGACGAAGTCAAACGCCTTTGCGAACGAAAAATATTTTCAAACATTTAAAAAAATTTTGCGCTCTTTGCGTTAAAATCAACTATTATAATTTAAAGAACAGATCATCAATTTTCTGATACAAAAGTCGATACTTTAAATGTAAAAATACTTATATAAATTACAGAATCATTTACCAATTTTACTTACACCCAAAATTGTAGGTCGGAAATTGGTAATTTTGAATTAAAATTAAAAATTTACTTCATGGAAAATCAGGAAGTTGAAATATACAACAGCGTTTCAGAATACAATAAAATGCTGAAGCACGAAACATTGCACCCGATGGTAAGTGTGGTAGATTTTTCTAAATCTGATCCTATTTGTCAACATACAAGACAGTTTGGTTTTTATACTGTTTTTCTGAAAGATGTTATGTGTGGTGATATGCAATACGGAAAGCACAGCTATGATTATCAGGAAGGAACTCTGGTTTTCATCGCTCCGGGACAGACTTATGGGATTTATAATGCAGGAACTTATATTCAGCCTGCAGGTTTTGCCTTAATTTTTCATCCGGATTTATTGAAAGGAACCAATTTGGGAAGAAACATCCGAGACTACAATTTTTTTTCTTATGATGTTCATGAAGCATTGCATCTTTCAGAAAAAGAAAGGGAAATTATTTTGGAATGTTTTAAAAATATAAAATTAGAACTCGAGCAGGCGATTGATAAACATAGCAAATCACTAATTGTTAATAATATTGAACTATTTTTAAATTATTGCATGCGTTTTTACGATCGTCAGTTTATTACACGAGACCACATTAATCAGAATTTTATAGGAAAGTTTGAGAAATCTTTGGATGATTATTTGAAATCTGATAAACCTAAAAATCTGGGCTTTCCAATGGTCAATTATTTTGCCGAACAGCTTAACCTTTCAGCTAATTATTTTGGCGATTTAATTAAAAAGGAGCTCGGAATTTCTGCTCAGGAATTTATTCATAATAAACTGATCGATGTGGCGAAAGATCAGATTTTTGATACATCAAAATCCATCAGTCAAATTTCTTACGATTTGGGATTTAAATATCCGCAGCATTTTACAAGATTATTCAAAAGTAAAGTAGGAGTTTCTCCAAGCGAGTTTAAATCTCTGAATTAAATTTGTGATTAGTTTTTTAATCCAGTATCCGTACTGTGTAAATGATTGAAAATTACGACAAACCTTTGCTGAGTGAAATCCAAGATTCGACAAAGTCAAACGCCTTTGCGAGCTTAAAACAGCTAATTGTTTAAAGAAATCTTTGCGCTCTTTGCGTTAAAATTTTTACTATGATGGAAAACGGATATGCATATTTTTTTAAAACAAAATTTGTAAATTGTAGTTATAAATAAGTTTAAATTTTATTGCGAAACCATGACCGCAAATCAAAATAATTCTAATACTTATACTTTTCAGACGCCCTTCGGAAGAATTTTAGCTTTCAGAGAAAACGGAATTTTAAAAGCTAAAAACATTCGGTATGCTTATTCTGAAAGGTTCAAAAAACCGATTGCTGTTGAACCTTCCGTTTCAGAAATTATTTTTCCTGAAAAAACTCCGGTTTGCCCACAAAATATCAGTCCACTTCTTGAAAAAATGATTAGCAAAACCAATTTAGATGATTTTGAAGTGGATGAATCTCCACAATATATTTCGGTCTTCAGACCTGAAAATTTTAAGGAAAACGAAAAACTATCGGTTATTGTTTGGATTCATGGTGGTTCGTATGAGATTGGTTGCGGTGATATTCTTACGGCAGATCCCAGAGATTGGGTAAAAGAACAAAATGTAATTATTGTTACAGTCTCTTACCGTTTGGGTGTTTTTGGTTTTTTAGGCGGAAACGAAGATAAACCTGCCAATTTAGGTCTGTTTGATTTGATTGAAGCGTTGAAATGGATTAAAAATAATATTGCCTCTTTCGGTGGAGATTCAGAAAATATTACCCTTTTTGGGCAGTCTTCAGGCGGAGATGCAATTGCTCATTTAATGATTTCAGAAGGAACTGAAAATTTGTTTAAAAGAGTAATTATTCACAGCGCTCCTTTAGGTTTAAGGAAGAACCGGCAAAAAATGTCAGCAGAGTTTCTGGAAAATACCCGAATGTTTAACAATAAATCGGATGTTTTAGAAATTATTGAAAACTATAAAAACAATACTCCCTCTTTTTTAAAATATGGCTTAAAAGCTGCAATGCCTTTCGGAACTCAATATGGTTTTCCACCATTGTGCAACGAATGGGAAGCAGAAGAAAAATGGAAATACAAGGCAAAAGAAATCGATGTTTTAATTGGTTTGAATGATGAAGAAACCGCTTTCTACCTGAAAGCTTCTGATACGATCAATAAATATTTTCCCGCAAAAATTATAAACAAAGCAATCCGCACAACAACAGAAATCATTTATGGAAAACCTGCAGCAGATTTTGCTGAAAATTTTTCCAAAGCAGGCGGAAATGTTTATTTGTTTAGAATTTATCCACGTTTTAAAGTTTCCAATTACTTTTTGGGAGCTCATGCTATTGATCTTCCTTTTATTTTTGGTAACGAGTCTGCCTGGAAAAATGCAGGAATTCTAAAAAATATTCCATGGAAATACATGGATGAGAACGGAAAAAAATTAAGAAAACTCTGGACTGAATTTGCCAAAAGTGGAAAAATTTCAGATGATTCAGAAAGACCGGAAATTCTTGAAGTTTCCAAAGTCTAATTTTCTATGAAGCAAATAAAAGAAATCTGCTTAATCTCATAAATCAGCGAGAGAAAATCATTCAGGTTTTTAAAATTTGTTATTTGGAAGTAATCTTTACTGACATAAATAGATTCCACGCTCCACTTCGTTACGCTCTGAATGACAAACTTTGTGATATTTTTTATACAATATTTTGTCATTCTGACGAAGGAAGAATCTCAACTTTATCATTAGAGATTCTTCAATCCACTGTGCTCCTTTCAGAATGACAAACTTGACGCAAATTCATCTTAAACTCAACCTCAATCTTAGCCTCAGCTATTTAGAATCATTCAAAATATGACGAAAGTCATAAAAATTTTGTCACGTTCCAAATTCTTTTTAAATTTACACCTAACAAATGTTAGTTAGTTATGAGTGTGGATTTTTCAGTTGAATACTTAAAACTCGACCAATTAAGACATCTCCAATCGGAAAGGTTGGCGAGTTTGGTGGGTTATCTTGAAGAGAAGTCAGATTTTTATAAAGGAAAATTTGATGAATTAGGAATATCACCGCAAGAAATAAGGACAATTGAAGATATTTCAAAACTACCGATTACTTACAAACAAGATTTAAGAGACAATTATCCGTTCGGATTATTTACGGTTCCAAAGGTTGAATTACAAAGAATTCACTGTTCAAGCGGAACAACGGGAAAACCAACGGTTGTAGGATATACAAAAGAAGACGTTGATTTATTCAGCGAAGTCGTAGCAAGATCTTTAAATGCAGCGGGTGCAAAACCGGGAATGCAGTTGCATAATGCTTATGGATACGGAATCTTCACGGGCGGACTAGGGCTACATTATGGTGCTGAAAAACTAGGGATGAGTGTACTTCCAATTTCTGGAGGAATGACAGCAAGACAGGTAGATTTAATCATGGATTTTAAACCTGAAGTAATCTGTTGTTCACCTTCTTATGCTTTAACAATCGCTGATGAATTTGCTAAAAGAGGAATCTCGGCAAATGAAATCAGTTTAAAATATGCTGTTTTAGGTTCAGAGCCATGGACGGAATTGATAAGACATCACATTGAAGAAAGATTAGGCGTTCATGCAACCAATATTTATGGGTTAAGTGAAATTATCGGTCCTGGAGTTTCGATGGAAGACTTTGAGGAAAAAGGAGGCTCTTACATTTGGGAAGATCATTTTTATCCTGAAATTTTAGATCCGATTACAAAAGAACCTGTTCCGTTTGGTGAAGAAGGAGTTTTGGTGATTACGACTTTAACTAAAAAAGCAATGCCGCTTTTACGTTACTGGACGAATGATATCACAAGTCTTTATTATGAAGAAAATTCAAAAAGAACAATGGTTAAAATGAGACCTATTCTTGGAAGAGCTGATGATATGCTGATTGTAAGAGGGGTAAATGTATACCCAAGTCAAATCGAAGAAGCATTTTCTCATGTGGAAGGAGTGGTTCCTAATTATTATTTAACACCGATTGAGAAAGAACAAATGTGTGTAGCGTTGGATATTGATGTTGAAATTGATGATGAATTAATAGCTTCGAAAAATTTAAATCAAAATACCGATGATTATGCTATTTTTGTCGGAAACTTTGGAAAAAGTATAGAAAACGAAATAAAAAAACGAGTAGGAATCACAACGAAAGTGAAAATTCATGCTCAAGACAGCTTACCTAAATGCGAAGGTGGAAAAATTAATAGAATACTAAAAACAAAATGAATTCATTTTATAAATTAAAAACTGTAAGGGTTCAGAAAGATACCAACGATGCTGTAAATGTAGCCGTTGAAATTCCTGAGGAACTGAAAGATAAATTCAGATTCAAGCAGGGGCAATATCTTAATTTCCGAATGATGATTAACGGGAACGAAGAAAGACGTTCTTATTCTATCTGCAATGCGCCGAGTGAAAAAAGCAACACGCTGGAAGTATTGGTGAAATTATTGGAAAACGGAAAAGTTTCCGGTTATTTCAACGAACATCTTCACATGGATGAAATCCTTGAAGTGATGCCTCCAATGGGTGGTTTCAATACATCTTATCATCCGACAAACGTAAAAACTTATGTTGGTTTGGCGGCAGGAAGCGGAATTTCTCCGGTCTTATCAAATATTAAAGAAAGTCTTTACCAGGAACCGAATTCAAATGCTTATCTGTTCTACAGCAACAGAAGCATGAATCATGTGATGAAAAAGGCTGAAATCGATAAGTTAGTTGAAACTTTTAACGGAAGACTGAAAGTTGTTTATTTAGTAAGTCGTGAACAGCACGAAGACCCAATTTTTGAGGGAAGAATCTCTCCTGAAAAATTAGATCAGCTGTTCGAAAGATATACAGATATCGATGTTAAAGAATCTACCTTCTTCATTTGTGGACCTTCAGAAATGATTAAAGGAATTGCAGATTATTTAAAGAAAGATAAGAAAGTACCGGCAATTCAGGTTTTATTTGAATATTTTACTGCTCCAGACGAAGAGAATACGGAGGAAATGAGCGATGAATTCAAAGCTATTGCCAATATAGAAAGTATGGTAACAGTAATCATTGATGATGATGAATATTCGTTCCACCTTAATTCTAAAAAAGAGAGTATCTTAGATAAAGCATTGAAAGACAATCTTCCTGTACCTTTTGCATGTAAAGGAGGAGTTTGTTGTACGTGTAAAGCGGAAGTTTTGGAAGGAGAAGTTTTCATGGAGAAAAACTATGCGCTTACCGAAGAAGAAGTAGCCAGAGGCTTCGTTCTTACCTGTCAATGTCACCCGACAACGAATGTGGTGATGCTTAATTATGATGTATAATTAAATTAATGTAACAATATATCAATTTACCAGTGTAACAATCATTGGTACATTGTTAGACTGATACATTGTTAAATTGGAAAAATTATGGATTTAGAAAAATTTGTACAATACGTACACGACGAAAATAAAGTAGAACCAAAAGATGTAATGCCTGATGATTACAGAAAATTATTGGTTCGTCAGATTTCACAACACGCGCATTCTGAGATTGTTGGGATGTTGCCGGAAGCCAACTGGATTTCCAGAGCGCCTTCATTGAGAAGAAAAATGGCTCTTTTGGCTAAAGTTCAGGATGAAGCAGGACATGGTTTATACTTGTATTCTGCAACTGAAACTTTAGGAAACGGAACTATCAGAGCGGATAGAGATGCGACTTATGACGATATGTTGGAAGGAAAAGCAAAATATTCAAGTATTTTCAATTATCCGACATTGAGCTGGGCAGATATTGGCGCAATCGGTTGGTTGGTTGATGGTGCTGCAATTATGAATCAGGTAATGTTGATGGGGAATTCTTATGGTCCTTATTCAAGAGCAATGGTAAAAATCTGTAAAGAAGAATCTTTCCACCAAAGACAGGGTTATGAGATTTTAATGGCACTTTGCCGTGGTACAAAACAGCAGAAAGAAATGGCTCAGGCTTCGCTAAATCGTTTCTGGTGGCCAGCTTTAATGATGTTTGGTCCAAATGACGACAGTTCTCCAAACTCTAAGATCTCTATGAATTACAGAGTAAAAAGAGAAAGTAACGACAGTCTTCGTCAGAGATTTATCGACGTTACCGTTTCTCAGGCTGAGTTTTTAGGATTAACTGTTCCGGATAAAGATTTAAAATGGAATGAGGAAAGACAACATTACGATTTCGGAGAACTTCCTTGGGATGAATTCATGGAAATCTTAAAAGGAAACGGACCTTGTAACAAGAAAAGACTACAGACAAAAGTAAAAGCGCAACAAGAAAACCTTTGGGTAAAAGAAGCGGCGATTGCTTTTGCAGAAAAACAAGAAAAAATTTCAATATAACAATATACCAATGTAAAAATGTAACAATCATTGTCATGCTGAGCTTGTCGAAGCATCTCATTGGTAAACTGGTACATTGATACATTGTTAAATTTAATTTTATTTATGGCAAATTTAGATATGTGGGAAGTGTTTATTCAGACTAAACCGGGATTATCTCACAAACACGTTGGAATTGTACAGGCTCCAACAGCAGAAATGGCTTTGCAAAATGCAAGAGACGTTTATACAAGAAGAAAAGAGGGAACTTCTGTTTGGGTTGTTCCAAGTAAATATATTGTGACTTCGGAAGGGGTGGATAAAGAAGCATTCTTCGATCCTGCTGATGACAAACTATATCGTCATCCGACTTTTTACGAGATTCCAAACGATGTAAAAAATATGTAATAAAGAAGTTAGAAGTTAGATTCTAGAATTTAGTCTAATTTCTAACCTCTAACCTCTAATTTCTAAATTCTATAAAAATGAACCCATTATATAATTATTTATTAAAACTAGCGGACGACAGTTTCATTATGGGACAGCGTTTGTCTGCGTGGTGCGGTGAAGGTCCTTATTTGGAGGAAGATATTGCATTAACGAACATTGCGTTGGATGAACTTGGACAGGCAAATAACTTTTATGTTTACGCTTCAAGAGTGATCGATAACGGAAAAAGTGAAGATGATTTGGCTTTTCTAAGATACGAACACGAATATGTAAATGCACACTGGACAGAACTTCCGAACGAAGATTATGCACAGACGATTTTAAAAGTTTATGTTTTTTCGGTGTATCAGAAATTGATGTACGAAGCATTATCAAACTCTGCGAATGAAGAATTGTCTGCCATTGCTCAGAAATCTTTGAAAGAAGTAAGATATCATTACACGCACGCTGCTTCTTGGATGAAAATTTTCGCTCAGGGAACAGAAGAGAGTAAATCTCGTTTAGAAAAAGCAATTGAAAATATTTGGGAATATACGAAAGGTTTATTCGCAAAAACCGAAGGTGAAGATGATTTGGTAGCTTTAAATATTGCTCCGAATACAGATGCTCTTTACGAAGAATTTCTTGCCATTACAAAGAAAGATTTTGAAGGTTTCGGTTTAGAATATCCTACAAATCCTTTTATGCAACCAAAATCAAGAACAGGATATCATACAGAATACTTTGGATTTATGCTTTGTGAATTACAGTATATGCAGAGAGCATATCCTGGATGTACGTGGTAGATTTCAAATGTAACAATGTAGCAATTTATCAATGTAACAATTTTTAAAGTGAAATGTTAAAACTGTCATTGAGAATTTTACTCTTTGTTGGCTTTGCTAAGTGAAACGCCTTTGCGAACTTAAAAACGTTTAGTAGTTTAAAAAAAATCTTTGCGCACTTTGCGTTAAAATAAAATTAGAAAATCAATTATTGAATAATTGTTAGATTAAAAAATTTGAATAATTTATTAAACATATTATCTCAAGTCCCCGATCCGGAAATTCCGGTAATCAATATTGTGGAATTGGGCATTGTAAGAGAAGCGAAAGTTACCGGAGAGAATTCTTGCGAAGTGACGATTACACCGACTTATTCTGCCTGTCCCGCTATGTTTACCATTGAGGAAGACATCATCAAATTGATGAAAGAAAACGGTTGGGATGCGAAAGTAGTCACTAAAATGTTTCCGATTTGGACAACAGATTGGTTGACAGATGAAGCGAGAGAAAAACTTCGTGTTTACGGAATTTCACCTCCTGAAAAAGGAGCCGACGAACATCACATTGGGAAACCTAAAAAATGTCCGCGTTGTGGCTCGATGAATTCAAAACAGATCAGCAGATTCGGGTCTACATTATGTAAGGCTTCGTATCAATGTTTAGACTGTTTAGAGCCTTTTGATTATTTTAAATGCCACTAGAATTAATGTAGCAACATAACAATGTAACAGTTTACCAGTATATTCAGCGTGACATTACAATTGTTGCATTGTTAGACGAGTAAATTGCTACATTATGACTAAATTAGTACATTATTAAATCTTTGAATTTTTAAATAATTTAATCTTTAAATTAAAAAAACTATGTACACACAACTTGATATTGAATCACATTTTGACGGAAAGCTTAAAATTGCTTACCTCAATCAGCCTGAAACGATGAATGCGCTTACAAAGCCATCTTTGGGAGATTTAAAAGATTTTATTAAAGAATGTAGTGATGATCCTACAGTAAGATGTGTAGCGATTTCAGGGCGAGGAAGAGCTTTTTGTTCTGGTCAAAACTTGGATGATGCATTTGTTCAGGGTAGTGAGCATCATGATAACGACATTATCAGAAGAATTGTAACAGATTATTACAATCCTTTGGTGCTTGAAATTACCCGTTGCAGAAAACCGGTTGTTGCTTTGGTGAATGGTCCTGCAGTTGGAGCTGGAGCAATGTTGGCATTAATTTGTGACTTTGTTTTGGCAAATAATAAAGCATATTTCTCTCAGGCATTTTCAAATATTGGTTTAATTCCTGACACGGGAGGTACATATTTCTTGCCTAAATTGTTGGGAAGACAATTGGCAAATTATTTAGCATTTACAGGAAAAAAACTGTCTGCTGAAGAATCAAAAGCTTATGGTTTGGTAGCTGAGGTTTTCACTGAAGAAGAATTCAATTCAAAATCAATGGAAATTTTGGAGAAAGTATCCAATATGCCGACTGTTGGTTTAAAACTAACCAAAAAAGCATTCGCCAATTCTTACGATAACACATTGAAAGAACAATTGGAATTGGAAGGCGATCTACAACAGGAAGCTGCAGAAACAGAAGACTTCAAAGAAGGGGTACAAGCCTTTTTAGAAAAAAGAAAACCTAATTATAAAGGAAAATAAGAATTAATATAACAATGTACCAATGTAGCAGTTTAACAGTGATTGTTGCATTGTTACATTGATACACTGTTACATTATGAACGTAGGAATTATCGGTGCCGGAACGATGGGGATTGGCATTGCACAAGTAGCCGCAACGAACGGATGCAAAGTTTGGGTCTATGACGCCAATGCAAAACAAGTAGAAACGGCAACTGTAGGTTTGGAAAAAACATTGACCAAATTGGTTGATAAACAAAAAATTTCGGCAGAGAAAATGGCTGAAATTTTAGCGAATATTTCCATTGCTACAGAATTGAAAGACTTCAAAGATTGCGAATTAGTAATCGAAGCTATCATCGAAAACAAAGAAATTAAAACCAAGGTTTTCACAGAATTAGAGAAACATATTTCAGAAAGCTGTGTCATTGGTTCCAATACATCTTCTATTTCCATCACCTCTCTTGGTGCGGAATTACAAAAACCGGAGCGTTTCATCGGAATTCACTTCTTCAATCCGGCTCCTTTGATGCCTTTAGTTGAGGTTATTCCATCTTTATTAACAGAAAAATCTTTAGCGGAAAAAATCTATAATCTGATGAAAGATTGGGGTAAAATTCCAGTTATTGCAAAGGATATTCCAGGATTTATCGTTAACAGAATTGCTCGTCCTTACTATGGTGAAGGTTTAAGAATTGTTGAAGAAAATATCGCCACTGTAGAACAGGTTGATGATGCGATGAAAACCATTGGAAACTTCAAAATGGGTCCTTTTGAATTAATGGATTTAATTGGCGTTGATGTAAATTTCTCGGTAACCAAAACGGTTTACAACGAATATTTCTACGACCCGAAATACAAACCATCTCTCCTACAGCAAAGAATGTCTGAAGCAAAGCTTCATGGCAGAAAAACAGGAAAAGGCTTCTATGATTATAGTGAAGATGCTGTAAAACCTGTTACTCAAAAAGACGAGACTCTTTATCAACAAATATTTTTAAGAATTATTTCGATGTTGATCAATGAAGCGGTTGAAGCAAAAAGATTAGGTGTTGCGAATGATGAAGATTTAGAATTGGCAATGCAAAAAGGAGTAAACTATCCAAAAGGATTATTAGCTTGGGGAAAAGAAATCGGATATGCAAAAATCTCAGAAACTCTACAAAGTCTTTACGAAGAATATCAGGAAGAAAGATACAGACAAAGCCCGTTACTACGCAAAATGTAACAATATACCAATCTAACAATGTAGCAATTTGTCTGTCATTCTGAGCAAAGCGAAGAATCTCAATTGGTAAACCGTTACATTGTTAAATTATTACATTAAAAAATGGATATAGATGGATTTCGAGCCGAGTTAGAAACAAGGCTTCTCATTGAAAAAGAATATTTAATTCAGGAACTTTCTTCGATAAAGGATGATAAAGAAAAGCTTGATTTATTAGGAAGATTTAATGAAAAATACAAAGAGCTGATTAAAAGAATTGCCAATGAAGACGGTATAGATTTAAGTGCGCCTTATCCAACTGAAGATCCATCAAATTCAGAAGATCTTTCATACGAGCAGATAATTCTCGGTAAGACCATGAGTGTTTACGACAAATTGGTTGATGAATTGTATGAAAAATTAACAAGCAGAAATTCAAAATGAATCCAAGACAGGTTGCAGAATATATGTTTGATCAGGATTATTTTTCCCAATGGATGAATATCAAAATGATCGAAATCAAAGAAAATTATTGTTTACTCGAAATGCCCATCAAAAAGGAAATGATTAATGGGTTGAAAACCGTTCACGGAGGCGTTACGTTTGCTTTTGCGGATTCTGCATTGGCATTTTCGTCCAACAATTCCGGAGATGCAGCTGTTGCATTGAACTGTATCATCAATTTTACGAAAGCAGGAAAAGAGGGTGATATTTTCAGAGCAGAAAGTATCTTGGTAAACGATACAAGAAAAACCGCTGTTTACGACATTAAAATTACGAATCAAAACGAAGAATTGATTGCAAAATTTGTCGGAACAGTCTATAAAATCGGAAAAAAAGTAACCGATTTGTAAAAGCACCAACCATCAAATTTAAACAATATGAGAAAAATGTTTTTACTGCTTTTCACGCTTTTAACTTTTCTGATGAATGCTCAGCAGAAAGTAAACGAAGTTTTGAAAAAAGAACTCGATGAAATCATGAAAGTAGATCAGGGCTACAGAATGCTTTTTGACTCCGAAATAACTCCAGAAAAAAAGGATAAATTACTGAAAGATCTGAATATTGATAAAGAAGAGTTTGAAAAGAAAAACTGGCAATTGGTTGCAGAACATGATAGTCTGAATATGCAGAAAATTGAAAATATTATTTCAAAATATGGCTATCCCGGAAAAACATTGGTAGGAGAGCCTACAAATCAGGCGGCATGGTATGTCATTCAACATTCAACGAAGATTGGAAAATATCTGCCTCTCATTAAGGAAGCTGGAAAAAAGAAAGAAATTCCTTTTACATGGGTTGCAATGATGGAAGACCGATATCTGATGAATGAAAACAAAGAACAGATCTACGGAACACAAGGAAAAGGAGAAATGACAAAGGATAAAGATGGTAAACAGGTTTTTATCAATTTTGTATGGCCCTTGAAAGATCCTAAAAATGTAAATAAAAGAAGAAAAGATGCAGGATTTGATTCTACCATTGAAGAGAATGCTCAGAGAATGTTCGGAAAGGATTTTAAATACGAACCTTATACTTTACAAAAGGTTTTAGAAATAAGAAATAAAAACAAATAAATAGAAAAAGAGAATATAGTAATTTTCAGAATTCTTCATTCTTAATTTTTCAAATTAAAATTATGAACAACGTATACATCATAGATTACATCAGAACTCCTATTTCAAAACTAAGCGGAGGTCTTTCAGAAGTTAGAGCCGATGATTTGGCTGCTATTGTTTTAAAAGAAATTGTAGCAAGAAATCCTGAAGTTCCTGTTGAGGAAATTGAGGACGTTATTTTCGGATGTGCTAATCAGGCAGGTGAAGATAACAGAAACGTAGCAAGGATGGGACTTTTATTGGCTGGTCTTCCTTACAAAATCGGAGGTGAAACGGTAAATAGATTGTGCGCTTCAGGAATGTCTGCGGTTGCCAATGCTTTCCGTTCGATTGCAGCAGGAGAAGGTGAAATTTACATCGCAGGTGGAGTAGAACACATGACGCGTTCGCCTTATGTAATGTCAAAACCTAGTACTGCTTTTGGTAGAGATAGTCAGATGTTTGATACTACTTTCGGATGGAGATTTGTCAATCCGAAAATGAAAGAAATGTATGGCGTAGATGCAATGGGCGACACTGCTGAAAATTTAGCAGAAATGCACAACATCAGTCGTGAAGACCAGGACAAATTTGCGCTTTGGTCACAACAAAAAGCGACTAAAGCTCAGGAAAGCGGAAGATTGGCGGAAGAAATTGTGAAAGTTGAAATTCCACAAAGAAAAGGCGAACCGAAAATCTTCGATACAGACGAATTTATCAAGCCAACTTCTTCAATGGAAGGATTAGGGAAACTTCGTCCAGCTTTCAGAAAAGAAGGCGGAACAGTAACTGCTGGAAACGCTTCAGGAATGAATGACGGAGCTGCAGCTTTAATTTTAGCAAGCGAAGAAGCAGTAAAAAAATATGGTTTAAAACCAAAAGCTAAGATTTTAGGTTCATCTGTTGCCGGTGTTGAACCAAGAATCATGGGAATAGGTCCTGTTGAAGCGACTCAGAAGCTATTGAAAAGATTAGATCTTTCATTAGAAGATATGGATGTTATTGAATTGAACGAAGCATTTGCTGCTCAATCTTTAGCAGTAACAAGAAGTTTAGGTTTACAGGATGACGATTCAAGAATAAATCCAAACGGTGGAGCGATCGCAATTGGTCATCCACTTGGAGTTTCCGGTGCGAGAATCATCGGTTCTGCAGCTCTTGAACTTCAAAAACAAAATAAAAAATATGCATTGTGTACCCTTTGTATCGGTGTCGGGCAAGGTTATGCAATGGTGATTGAAAAAATGTAATTTTTTCAATAATGTAACAATATAACAATGTACCAATCTAGCAGCGTATCAATGTACCAATTCTTGTAAGTAGCTTTTAAATTGGTACATTGGTAAACTGATACATTGTTACATTAATTTTTTAACAAAAAACTTTATGAATATTTACTCATATCACGGCATTCGCCCCATCATCAAACCTTCTGCTTATATTCATCCACAAGCGGTGATTATCGGGAATGTAGAGATCGGGGAAGAAGTTTATATCGGTCCAAATGCAGTTATTCGTGGCGACTGGGGCAAAATTATCATTAAAGACGGTGCCAATGTTCAGGAAAACTGTACGCTTCACGTTTTTCCGGGTATTGAAACGATTTTAGAAGAATCTGCACACATCGGTCACGGTGCGATTATTCATTCCGGACATATCGGTAGAAACTGTTTGGTTGGAATGAATGCTGTTATAATGGACAAAGCAGTTATCGGTGATGAATGCATTATCGGAGCATTGGCTTTTGTTCCTGCGAATTTCAAATGTGATGCACGAAAACTAATTGTTGGAAGCCCTGCGAAAATTATCCGTGATGTTTCTGATGAAATGATTAAATGGAAAACGGAAGGAACAAAATTGTATCAGGAATTAGCAAGAGAAGGAAAAGACGCTATTCTACCTTGCGAACCGTTTACAGAATATGTTCAACAAATTCCTACAAAAGTTGTTGATTACAGCATTTGGGATGATGTTAAATAACCCACTTTAAATTTAAATATGTTAAAAAAACTTCTCATTTTCTGCAGTATTCTGCTTGCATTTCAATCTCTGACTTTTGCTCAGACTAAAAATGTAAAGCCATTGACTATTGGAGAAATCAGAACCATAAAGTCTAAGATTTTAAATGAAGATAGAGTTCTGAACATATATCTTCCGCAAAATTTTGACAAAACAAAATCTTACCCGATTATCTATCTTCTGGATGGAAGTATGAATGAAGATTTTATTCACGTTACAGGATTGATTCAGTTCTTTAATCAAATGTATTCCATGCCGGAAACAATCGTGGTAGGAATTGCCAATATTGACCGTAAAAGAGATTTCACATTTCACACCGATTTAAAAGATTTACAGAAAGATTATCCTACAACAGGACATTCTGATAAATTCATCAGTTTTTTGGAGAAAGAATTAAAACCTTATGTTGAAAGTCAGTTTAAAACAACTGATAAATATTTATTCGGACAATCTTTGGGCGGACTTTTAGCAACAGAAATTTTGTTGAAAAAACCTGAAATGTTTAATAACTATTTTATCATCAGTCCGAGTTTATGGTGGGATGATCAAAGTCTTTTGAAACAGGCTCCTCAATTGTTAGCTAAAATTCCGGATACAAAGAAATTTATTTATGTTTCTGTCGGAAAAGGCGAGCATCCGGTAATGGTAAAAGATGCTGAAGCTTTCTACGATGTTCTGAAAAAATCAAACAAGAAAAACTGGACGGTAGAATATAAAATGATGGAAACAGACAATCACGCAACCATTCTTCACAGAAGTTTGTATGAAGGTTTGGTGAAAATGTTTCCGTATCAAGAACCAAAATAAATGTAACAATATACCAATGTACAAATCTAACAATTACATAATGTCATACTGAGATTTTCGAATCATCTCATTGGTAAACTGCTAGATTGATACATCGTTAAATTAAAATATAAAATATTTTATGGAAAAGTTAAAAAACTATATCTACGGCGAATGGGTCGAAGGAAATGGAAACGGAATTCCTTTGTACAATGCTGTGACAGGAGAGCAAGTTGCTGTCTCGGATACTGAAGGACTGAATTTTGAGCAGGCTCTTGATTATGGTAGAACGGTAGGTTACAAAAACCTTTCTTCAATGACATTCTACGATCGTGGAGAAATGTTGAAAAAAGTAGCGCTTTACCTTTTAGAAAGAAAGAAAAAATATTACGAATTATCATATAAAACAGGTGCAACACACGCAGATTCTTGGGTAGATATTGAAGGTGGTTTTGGTACTTTCTTTACCTATTCTGGTTTGGCGAAAAGGATGCTTCCGAACACTCCGTTTTGGGTAGATGGTGAAACTCAGAAAATTTCGGCAAATGGCACTTTCTTGGGAGCTCACATTTTAACGCCAAGTGAAGGGGTTTCTGTACAAATTAATGCTTATAACTTTCCGGTTTGGGGAATGTTAGAAAAGTTATCCACATCTTTGTTAGCAGGTGTTCCGTCAATTGTGAAGCCTTCACCGTTTGGTTCTTATTTAACGAATGCGGTTTTCCAGGATATGATTGAAAGTGGCGTTCTTCCTGAAGGGGCACTTCAATTGGTTTGTGGTGAACCGGGAAATATTTTAGACTACGTTCAGGACGGAGATTCTGTATTATTTACAGGTTCTGCAAATACAGGTAGAAAATTAAAATCTTTACCTTCTGTAGCTGGAAATGCAGTTCGTTTCAATATGGAGGCTGATTCTTTGAACTGTTCAATTCTTGGTTTGGATGCAAAACCGGGAACTCCTGAATTTGATTTATTCATCAAAGAAGTTCGTACAGAAATGACGACGAAAGCTGGACAAAAATGTACAGCAATCAGAAGAATTATCGTTCCTGAAAACTTAATTGGTGACGTTCAAAATGCTTTATCTAAAGCTTTAGATCAGACAAAAATCGGAAATCCATTAAGCAGAGAAACAAGAATGGGTTCTTTGGTTGGAAAACAACAGTATGATGAAGTTTTAAGAAAAGTTGATATTTTAAAAACTGAAAATGAGCTTGTTTACGAAGGAAAACATGAGTTAGTAGATGCTGATTACGAAAACGGTTCATTTATGAGTCCAAAGTTGTTCTTAAACGATTCTCCTTTCACTAAAAATATCTCTCACGATGTCGAGGCTTTCGGTCCGGTTTCTACGTTGATGCCTTACAAAGATGCGGAAGAAGCTGCAGCGTTGGCAAAAAGAGGAAAAGGAAGTTTGGTAGGCTCAATTATCTCTCATGATGAGAAATTTGTAGCCGAAACTTCGTGGAAAATGGCTTCTCAGCATGGTAGAATTTTTGTTTTAAACAGAGACAATGCGAAAGAAAGTACAGGTCACGGTTCTCCGCTTCCTACTTTAATGCATGGAGGTCCTGGAAGAGCAGGTGGTGGTGAAGAAATGGGTGGATTGAACGGTCTTCATTTTTTCCTTCAAAAAACGGCAATTCAAGGTTCTCCGGATATTTTAACGGCAATCACAAAAGTATATCAGCAAGGAGCTGAGAAAAAATATTCAGACAAACATCCTTTCCAAAAATATTTTGAAGATGTTGAGGTTGGAGATTCTCTAGAAACTGCCGGAAGAACAGTTACTGATGCAGATATCGTTAATTTCTCTAATGTTTCTTGGGATCATTTCTATGCTCACACAGATGCAACAAGTTTAACGGGAACTATTTTCGATAAAACGGTTGCTCACGGATACTTTATTCTTTCTGCTGCGGCTGGATTATTTGTTTCAGGTAAAAAAGGACCGGTTATCGCAAATTACGGATTGGAAAACTGTTCGTTCTTCAAACCTGTTTATGCAGGAGATACGATTACGGTTTATTTAACGGCAAAAGAAAAGATCAACCGTGGGGTAAAAGGCAGAAATATTCCTTCTGGTGTTGTAAAATGGTTGGTGGAAGTAGTGAACCAAAGAGAAGAGGTAGTTTGTGTAGCAACAATTTTAACTTTAGTAGCTAAACATTCTCCTTTTATTGATCTTAAACATGTTCAGAAAATTGTAAACGGACTATCTGAAAATACTCAGCCAGCTTGGGGGAAAATGTCTCCTCAGCAAATGATCGAGCATTTGGAACATGGCGTTTTGGTAAGTTTAGGCGAACCGGAAGCTGACAAATGTTTCACTCCTGAAGAACAACTGGAAAAATGGCAAGATTCTCTGTATAATCACAGAAAAATGCCAAAAGATTTCCCTGCACCTTTCTTGGCTGAAGATGAAACTTTATTAGAATTAAAGCATAAAAATCTTGATGCTGCAAAACAGTCTTTCTTAGATAATTTGAAGAGATTCTCTATTTATTATAAAGAAAATCCACAAGCAGAACATATGAATTTTGTGTTCGGAAAATTGAATAAAGAAATGTGGGAGCTAATGCATAAGAAACATTTTACTCATCATTTTGAACAGTTTGGATTGATTTAATATTTTAAATTTAACAATAAAAATAATTTAACAGTGTAGCAATTTTTGTTACACTGTTTTTTTATAATCTTTTGTTAAAACACATTCCAGATTTCATGCCTTAATTTTTATTCATTATTTTCAAACTTAAAATCAATTCAAAAAATATTTTATTATGAAAGAAAACTGGATGCAGAAATATGCAGAAGTAAAACATATTCTTACTTGCCCCACAGATTTGGAATCATACTTCACGTTAGAAGAAATTGCAGGTGAAAAAATGGAAGTTATGGAAATAGGAAATGTTTCTTTGCCTTCCGGAAAAGTTGTGGTGAGAGATCCTTTGGTTTTTCTGAATTCAAAACAAAAACCGTATTTTATTGAAACTCCAAAAGGAAATTTTCCGGTAACGATTGCTGTGGTGAAATCTGAAGATTGGGGTGATAGGTACGCTGCTGTAAAAGTTAAATTTACTGATGAAAAGCCAGTTCTTTATCAGGAAGCTTTAATTGGAAATGAAAATTTGGATGGAGTAAAAGAAGATGATTTTTTTGGATTTCATGTTGATGCCGGATTAGGTTGCATTGCAGATGCAGAAGCGCTTCCTGAATTTGATAAATTTATTGCTGATTTGAACGTAGATAATATTTATGACGATTATTTTGCAGAATTGTTTGCTCAGAGCTATAAAGAAAACCCAAACAATCAAAGAAATGCAGGAGATTGGATTAACTGGACGATTCCAAATACAACATTTCAAATTCCCATGTTTGCAAGCGGTTTTGGTGATGGATCTTATCCTGTGTATTTTGCTTACGATGCAAATGGAGAAATCTGTGGCCTATACATTCAGTTCATTGATATCGAATTGGCTTTAAGTGATGATGACGATGAGGAAGGCGAAAATGATCAGCCACAAAATTTTGTTTTTCTGAACTAATGAATGCAACTTTTGCTGATAAAGTCATAGAATTTAATCGGAATTTACAGTATTCCGGAAAGTTACCGAAAGATTTTCAGGTTCTGAATCCGTATTTAGATAATCCTGGAACAATGGTTGTCATGGAAAAGTTTTATCATAAATATTACAACGATTCAAATCAAAGAAAATTTTTAATTGGAATTAACCCGAGTCGTCATGGAGCAGGAGTTACCGGAGTTCCGTTCACCGATACAAAACGTTTGGAAAGTGTCTGCGGAATTAAAATGGAATCTGCTTATACGCATGAAATTTCTTCAGTTTTTATTTATGATATGATTGCTGCTTATGGAGGAGCGGATGAATTTTACAGAGATATTTATATCAATTCTCCATTTCCGTTGGCGATTGTAAGAAAATCAAAAGGAAACTGGATTAATGCGAATTATTACGACGATAATGAACTTTTCAATGATGTAAAAGATTTTATGATTGATTCTTTGAAAAAACACATCAGTTTAAATCTTGATACTTCCGAAGTTTTTATTTTAGGGAAAAAGAATGCCGATTTTATTTCAAAACTAAATCAGGAAGCTCATCTGTTTGAAAAAATGACCGTTTTAGAACATCCGAGATATATTCAGCAGTACAAATCCAAAGAAAAAGATTTGTATATTGATAAGTATATTTTAGCTTTAAAGAACAAATAAATTATTGGTTTAAAAATCCTAAGAATTTTTTTTGAAGTGAACATTGTTCTCTAAGGAATTTATCGCAGAATGGCGCATTCCGTAGGAATGCAATCTGTGTAGAAAAGATAATGATTAGCAATTAGGCGTTCCGTAGGAACGCTATCTAAAAAGTGAAAAATGCCAAACACATACACACAAATTTATATTCAACTTGTCTTTGCCACAAAACGTAGAGACAATAAAATTATAAATTCTGTTCGTGATGAAATTGAAAAATATATTTGTGGTATTTTCAATAATAAAGGGCAAAAAGTTTTGGCTATTTATGCGAATCCGGATCATGTTCACATCTTTTTTAGTTATAAAAATTTACAAATTACTATCTCAGATCTGGTGAAAACCGTCAAACAGAATCAACAAATTTTATCAATGAAAAAAAGCTATGTCTAAATCACTTTGGGTGGCAACAAGGCTATGGTGCATTTTCTTACGCAAAAAGTCAGAAAGAGCAAGTTGTAAATTATATTTTAAACCAAGAATTACATCATAAAAAGAAAACTTTTAAAGAAGAATATATAGAATTTTTAAATGCTTTTGAAATTGAATTTCAGGAACAATATTTGTTTGAATTTTACGATTAGAAATTAGAGATAGCGTTCTTACGGAACGCGCCCTCATCACACCATCCATTGCTACACAGATAGGATTCCTACGGAATCCGCCTTTACAATTTAACCAAATAAAAATAAAAAATATGCCCTGGAATCCTGAAGTTTACAACCAATTTAAAAATATCCGTTATCAACCTTTTTTCGATTTGATGAATTTAATTTCATCTGATAATCTCAAGAAAGCAATCGACATCGGTTGCGGAACGGGTGAACAAACTCATATACTTTCAGAAAAATTTGAAGATGCAGAATTTTTAGGAATTGATTCTTCTGCGGAAATGCTTCAGAAATCTTTAGAATTTAAAAATGAAAATTTAAATTTTAAGCAAAAAACGGTTGAGGAATTATACGATTCAGAAGAAAAATGGGACTTGATTTTTAGCAATGCAGCTTTGCAATGGTCAGATGATCACAAAAAATTATTTTCCAAGCAGCTTTCTTTATTAAGTGAGAAAGGGCAATTTGCTGTTCAAATGCCGATTCAATCAGAGAATATACTTAATCAAATTTTGTTTCAGCTTGCTTCGGAAGAACCTTACAAAACACAACTTCAACATTGGAACAGGGTTTCTCCGGTTTTAAGTCTGGATGAATATGCTAAAATGATGTTTGATGCCGGATTGAAAGATTTAAATATTTCTATAAAAGTATATCCAATTATTGCTGATAATGCAGAACAACTATTCCAGTTTATTTCGGGTTCAGCTTTGATTCCGTATTTGGAAAGATTGAATGAAGAAAATAAAGAAAAATTTATCATCGAATATAAAAAGCGTATTGCTGAAAAATTTGAAACATTTCCTGCAATTTACGCATTTAAAAGAATGCTGCTTTACGGAAAAAAATAAATGAAGCTTTTTCTGAAAAAATTAATTCCCCGAAGAACGGGGAATTTCATTTATGCCTAGAATCGTTTGTTGAAAGCTTATAGCATAATAAAAGCTTTCATGGGAATTAGTTTGATAACTTTTTTATCTATCACAAAATAACGGATTTCGGTTAGAGCAAAATAGAGTATAAATACGGTATTTAAAAATCAGTATTTTTACTGATGGAGTTTTAATTTAAATATTTTTAGAACTAAAAATTAGAACATTAGTTTTCTCAAAAGTCCTTTATTTAGTACTTTTGTATAAATCGAATATAGACTAAAAATGAGTGATTTTGTAACATCAGAAATTAAAAATAATATTGCCGAAATTACTTTCGGAACAGCAAAAAGTAATGCTCTTCCCGGAGCAATTCTCGAAAAATTAGCGGAAACAATTTTAGAAGAAGGGGCTAAAAAAGAAGTAAAAGCAATTCTTGTAAAAAGTGAGGGTGAAAAAGCATTCTGCGCTGGTGCAAGTTTTGATGAGCTTTTGGCAATTGAAGAACTGGAAGCATCTACCAAATTTTTCGGAGGTTTTGCCAAAGTTTTAAATGCAATGAGAAATTGCGGAAAAATTGTAGTGGTAAGAGTTCAGGGGAAAACTACCGGTGGCGGAGTAGGATTGGCTTGTGGTGCAGATTACTGTTTTGCAACCAAAGATTCTGCTTTGGCTTTAACTGAAATTAATTTGGGAATCGGACCTTTTGTAATCGGACCTTACGTAGAAAGAAAAATCGGAAAATCTCAGTTTTCGGCAATGGCAATTGATGCAGATTTCAGATCAGCAGATTGGGCAGAGCAACATAATATTTATCATTCTGTTTCAGAAAACATTGCTGAGATGGATTCTAAATTGGAGAAATTCTTAAATACTCTAGCAACAAGAAGTGAAGATGCTTTAGCTTTAATTAAAAAAGTTTCTTGGGAAGGAACAGAACATTTCAACGAATTGATGCCTGCAAGAATTCATATGAGTGCAAGTTTAATTCTCGAAGATTCTGCTAAGAAAAATATTGCGGCAATTAAAGAAAGATTAAGAGCAAAATAAAAAATAAGCGTTGAGACTTTCAACGCTTTATTTTTTGTATTCGGATTGCAATAAAGAATATAATACGGAATCTTCAAAAATTCCATCCACCAAATAATGTCCACGAAGGTTTCCCTCTCTGGTAAAGCCAAAATAATCTAACAATTTTTTTGAAGGGGTATTGTTCTCATCAATCAAAGCTTCAATTCTGTTGAGCTGCATTTCTTCAAAGCCAAACTCAAGCACTTTTTCAACAGCTTCTTTCATAAAACCTTTGTTTTTAAATTCATCAGCATTTAATGCATAACCAATTTCTGCGCGATAATGTTGAGGATTCCAGGTATGAAAGCCACAATTTCCAATAATTACTGAGCTCTGCTTTTCTACAATCTGAAAGTTCAACATTTTTCGATTGTAAGATTGATAACCTTGTTGATGGATTTTTTTCTGTCGGTCAAAATCTTCATCAGTTGTAATGCCTAGTATTTTCTTAATTTCGTCATCATTATTCAATTCAAAAATTTGATTCATTGTTTCAGAATCTAATTTTTGAATCAGAAGACGTTCTGTTTCTATTGTTTCAAATTTCATTTTTTTCGTTTAAATAATTATTTTCTCGAAGATTGTGCAAATTTAGCAGATATAAAACAGTAAAATGAAATCTGCTTAATCAAAAAAATCTGCGTGAGATGTATTGAAATTTAGCTTTTCAATAAATTAATTGAAACCGTTGCCAACTCAGAATTTGGGAATTTTTTGAATAATTCTTTATCAATATTCAATCCTGTTTCTAAGCAAATCTTTTTAAAAACATCAACTTCCAAAATATATTGATCAGAAAAACCATGCGTCGCTTCATACGCTGTTGCCGGAGTTTTTCCTAAATTTTCGCTTGTCAGTTTAGAATCTAAAGCGTGAAGTTCAATAATTAAAAGTCCATTTTTTCTGATGTACGGAAGCCAAAGTTCCAAATGTTCTTTCAGGCTTTCTTCCACCAAATTATTCGGAAGCCTTTTTCCTCGATAAGCAAACGCTCCGGTTGAAGTGCTGATTCTTGTAGGATGACTGTTCTCCGGAACCTTCCAAACTCTGTTATGATCTAAAAATGTTCTGATATTCAGTAAATCTGAAAGATCAATTTCATAATTTTCTTTTAAATCATCGGCTAATTGTTTAGGATTTCCAATGTCACCCCAAATTACTTTTGCCCAAATATCGTTGTTAATCAGGTTGGCCCTGGTTACTTTCAAAGCAGCTTGGTTGTAATCTGCACCTACCAAAAACAAAGGATATTCTTCGAGCATTTTCCCACGAATTGTATATCTTTCTATGGTTTCGAATATGTGTTGAATGAAAGCGCCATTTCCGCAACCCATATCTAAAACACCTTTCGGCTGAAGATGGATAGGCTGATTGAAGATCTGAATAATAAAATCATTCGCCACCTTAAAATAATTGGAATGCGAACCGCCACTTCCCCAAACATTCATCGCACGGTCAACATGAATTTCGTCTTCACCATCTGAAATTTCTCTTATTTTTGAAGCATCACCAAATAAAAGATCATTCATTTTATTGAGCAACGGAAGGTAAGAAACCGTAACTCCGTACGACGGAGCTCTTTTGGCAAAATAAATTCCGGTTTCGGTAAATTTATAATTATCGCCAGTCTTTTTAAACCAACCCAAATAAGCCAGGAAGTCTAGTATCACTTCAAAATTTTCCGAATTTTTATGAAACTCTGCTGCCTGAAATGAAGTCTCCATAAAGTATTTATGAAACATTCCTGTCATTCCGAGATAAACAATCACCGGACCAATGATGCAGCCTTCAATATGTTTTAAAATCTGTTTCTGAATTTTTTTTTCTTCCGTATCATCAGAAAGCTGAATTCCAAAATGATCTTTCACAGAATCGCTCAATCGTGTAAATTCTTCAATAAATGAATTTTCGTTGATCTGATTTTTAATATCCGTAGAATGTTTTAAAAAAGAAATTACCTTAAGGTATAGCAAACTGTATTTTTGCAGAAACTGAGTTTTGCTATTAGCTGAAAATGATATTCGATCAGTCTCGTTATCGACCTCATAATCTAAAAAACCTTGCGATGCCAAAGCCCGAATCGCGACATTCAAATACCCTTCGTTGGCTTTCAACTCTTCAGAAAGTCCGCTCAAAGACATTTTTTGTCGCTCAATAACCAAAGCAATGATTTCTTTTTTCATCAACGAAGCTACGATAGGTGCTGTAACAACACCATCCAAATGCTTGAATATTTCTGAGCGCAAAGTTTCTTTGTCCATACAATACGTTTTTTTAAAGTTAAGAATTTGAATAAAATATTTCAATAAAAGTTTTGTTATTTGAAAATTAAATATAACTTTGTAATTCAAAGTTCTTTTTATATGGAATCAAAAAACTATCACGAAGACTTATCGCACATTCGTTCTATGATGGAACGATCTTCAAGGTTTATTTCATTAAGTGGATTATCCGGAGTTGTTGCTGGTTTAGCGGCAATACTTGGTGCTGCTTATGTTTATTATGTTTTTGAAAGGGAAGGGCTCAATTATTTTGATGGTGACAGAATCACTTTCAGTAAAAGTATGATCAATGAATTGGTCATTACCGGAACTGTGATTTTGGTGGTTGCCGTCTTAAGTGGATATTTTTTTACAGCCAATAAAAGTAAAAAGAAAGGTTTGAAAATCTGGGATGCGACAACTAAAAGACTTTTGTTTACCTTTGCAATCCCTTTAGTGACGGGTGGATTTGTTTGTTTGGGCTTGTTGTACCATCATCTTTTTTCATTGGTTGCTCCGGCTACTTTGATTTTTTACGGATTGGCGTTGGTAAATGCAGAACGATATACTTTAACAGATATAAAATATTTAGGATATTGTCAGATTGGTTTAGGATTGATTTCTTTGTTTTTTTTAGGATGGGGATTAGTCGCATGGACCTTTGGTTTTGGGGTTTTGCATATTGTATATGGTTTGATTATGCATAAGAAGTATAAATAAACATGAGTTTATGATTTCTAAATATAGGCTGATTAAAATAATAATTCTAGTTTTTAGCTTTATTATTATAAGCGCTCTTTTATTTTTTTTCATGAATTTATATAATGTGTTTAAAGTAATGTTTGAGTTTATCAATCATTAAATGAAGTCTAAATAATAATTTTTTAAAACTAAAAACGTTTTTAGCTGATTAACAAAAATACTAAGCAATGATTAACATCAGTCAACTCAACAAAGAATTCGAAAGCCGTGTAAGATTGGGCATTATGTCCGTTCTTATGGTTAACGATTGGGTTGATTTTTCTGAAATGAAAAACCTTCTTGAGATTACAGACGGAAATATGGCAAGTCACAGCAATGCATTAGAAAAAGCCAATTATATTGAAGTGAAAAAAGAATTTGTAGGCAAAAAACCTAAGACTTCATATCGTGTAACGCAATCGGGAAGAATTGCATTTACCGAACATCTTGATGCATTAGAAAAATTAATAGGCAGATAAAGTCTATATTTTTTTGAAAATTTACTTTGAAATACAAAGTACTTTAAATAAATAAAATTAAAAATATTATGATGACACAAAAACAAAAAACAACAATGATTTATTCTGTACCTGCTCTAATAATGGGTGTTGCGGTACTTGGAAATCTATTTTCTAAAGAATTCAGCTGGTCTTCCTCCGATTTTCTTATTGCAGGAATTCTCTTATTTGGTACAGCTCTTATCATCGATTTGATTCGTAGGATTGTAAAAAACAGAACCTATAAAATTCTCTTATGCGTTGTGGTTTTGTTTGTGCTGATTCTTACCTGGGTAGAGCTTGCAGTGGGACTTTTCGGGACACCTTTTGCCGGAAGTTAATTTTGATTTTTTTGAAATAATGACTAGGAAAAAATTTCTAAAAAGACTTTTACAGCTTTCAGTAGTTGGAGCTTTACCTTTTCTCTATTCTTGGCAGATTGAGCCTTTTTGGGTTGAATTTGTAGAACGGAAACTTCCCATTAAAAATTTACCTGAAGAATTAGAAGGAAAGATTTTGATGCAGATCTCGGATCTACACGTTGGAAACAGATTCGACTGGAATTTTTTGATTGAATCTTTCGAAAAAGCTCAAGAATTCGATCCGGATTTTGTGGTGTACACCGGCGATTATGTGAATCATGGTACAGAAGAAGATCATAAAAATTTAGAAAAAGTAATGGCAAAAGCGGTTTATGGAAAGCTGGGAACTTTCGGAATTCTTGGAAATCATGACTACGGAAAAAACTGGAAAGATTTGGGTTCTTCAGAAGAGATTTATCGCATTCTTCAAAACAATGGCGTCACCATGCTTAAAAATGAGCAAACAGAATCTCATGGCTTAAATATTATCGGTTTCGATGATTTGTGGTCGCCCAATTTTGATCCCATGAAAGTGATGAAATATTATAATCCTGAAAAAGCTAATCTTGTACTTTGTCATAATCCCGATGTTTGCGACAAAGATGTCTGGAACGGTTATCAAGGCTGGATTTTAAGTGGTCATACTCACGGTGGACAATGCCGAATTCCGGGAGTCATTACGCCAATTCTTCCGGTGGAAAACAGAAAATATGTTTCCGGAGAAATTGATTTAAAAGACGGAAGAATGTTGTACATCAACCGGGCTTTAGGACATTCTTATCAGGTACGTTTTATGGTGCGTCCGGAAATAACGGTTTTTAAGCTTGAACGTGATGAAGAAGTTTAAACTAAATAATGTCGCATTAGTTTATTTCGGCATTAGTTGGTTGATTGGAATTATAATTATTTTATTGAAAGTATTTGAAACACAGGATGAGCTTGCATATATCTTATTGTTTTTATGCGCATTCAATTTAATTATAAATCTCTTTTCGATATTGTTTCTCTTTGTTTTCTATTATGTATTTCCAGAAAATAGAATAGAATTTAAAAATTCGGCAGTTATGTTATTTTTCAATTTCCCAATTTTATTTCTTGTCTACATACTTTTAATAATAACATAAATAACTATGAAAAAAATACGTGTACAATTCCTCCTTTTCGTCTACGACAAAACACAAAAACTCTACAGAAAATATTTCAAAAAGAAAAAAAGACAATGGCAGTTTAATGAAAAACAATTGCTGGAATTTCACAAAGATTCTTTAGGCAGAAAACTCGGTGAATTTTATAAAAAGCATGGTTTTACAATGATTCCTAAAATGGAAAACCACGACGTACATCATTTATTAACAGGTTGCGGAACCAATTTCGAAGACGAAATCGCAATGCAGTTTTTGCTTCTTGGAAACGGAAAGCTCAATGCTCATCTTTTGGCAGCGGTGGTTTTAGGAAGCATTATCCTTCCGGAATATCATAAAATGTATCGTAATGCTTACCAAAAAGGAAGAAGTATGAGAGCATTTCACCACATCGATTTTGAATCTTTATTGTGGCAGAATTTTGAAAATATTCAGGATTTTTTCAAGCAAAAAGAAACTCCTGTTTTCTATTAATCTTAGACTCAACTTTAACCTTAACCTTAATCTCAAACTCATGAAAACACATCACTATATATTTCTTAGCACCATCGCATTTATCGTTTTGTTTTATAACGAAGATGTAGGTCTGAATCTTGGTATTTTAGGCGTTTTGTACTCAGTTTTAACGCTTATTAAAACCCCGGAAAGAAACCGCAGCAAAACTTTCTTTCTCCTTTTTGCGGCAGGAATTTCGTCGAGTATTGCTTTTGCATGGTTCGCCGATTTTAGCTCGTTTCTGGCATTAGTCGTTTCACTTTTGCTGCTTTCTTTCCGGTCAAGAAACAGAAGAATGAAAAGTCTTTTTCTTGTTCCTGTATTTGTGATCAATTTTTTTACATTCATTTGTCGGGTTTTTAGCTTTGGCGATTGGTTGCCCAAAAAAAATATTCCGAATCTGTTTCAGAAAATATTTGCTTTCGTCATTGTTCCTTTAATTTTTGTATTGGTATTTTTCGGTATTTATGCAGGAGTGAGCGACCATTTTGCAGGAGTTTTTAACGAATATGAGTTCGATTTTGATTTTTGGCAGATTTTTAGGCTTAGTATTTTTGGGTTTTTCATCGCTTTTAATTTCTGGAACTTTGCAGTTGAAAAGTTTCTATATAAGCAACATCATTTTCTTGATAACAATTTTCAGAAAAATGAGCAAACTCCGAAATCTACTTTTTCTTTTCTTGATCTCGATACAGAACGAATGAGTGGAGTAATTTCTTTGGTATTGCTAAATATTCTGCTTGTTTTCTTTATTGTAATTTACAACTACGAACAGTTTTATGAGGTAACAAAAACTCCGAATCAACTCTCTGAGGAAACTCATGAACGAGTAGTTTCACTCATATTTTCTATTATTATGGTGATTTTGGTAATGATGTTTTATTTTAAATCGGCATTTAATTTTGATTCTAAATCTGGTTTATTAAGGTTGCTTGCCAAAGTTTGGCTTTTCTTAAATGTAGTTTTAATTTTTTCGGCAATGTTGACAAATACAGAATACATTACAAGCTATGGCTTTACCTACAAAAGACTTGGTGTTTACGCTTTTCTGCTTTTATCATTGATTGGTTTGGTTCTTACCTTTTACAAAATTCAGTTTAAAAAGAAAAACGCATTTCTTTTCAACTCGATGAGCTGGTGTTTTTATGGAATGGTTTTAGTATGCAGTTTTATAAATTGGGGAGGGATTATTACCTCTCAAAATATGAAACGTCCCGATTTTGTGGTCGATTATCATATCAACTCGATTAATTTTAATGAAAAATATCTTTTAAAATATGCTGAGGAGAAAAACGATGTTGACCTTAAAAAAAAGATTTTAGAAAAAACTAAGTTAGGTATTTCGCCAACGTTTTTATCTAAAATCCTTTATTATGAAACTATTCAAAAATAAATTGTTATGAAAAATTCAGTTTTATTAGCAAGTCTTTTATTGATTGTGTCATGTAAAAAAGCAGTTCCTTCACAGGAAAATAAGGCAGATTCGGTGATTGTTTCTGAGCAGTCTTCAAATGCTTTACAAGTTGATTCTACTAATGCTAAAGTAAAAAATGACACCTTACAATCAGTAAATACAAAATCTGATGAGAATGTAAGCAAGAAAAATGGCGAAACCGTAAAATTGGTTGACGGCGAGAAACTTCCTTCTACCTTAGAATGTGAATTTACAGATAAAATTCAAAAAGTAGTTGTGAGAATTGCAAACTACAAGAAAGATCAGTTGAAAGCGAACATTATTCCTGAAAATAATAATATGAATATTCGTTTTAATCAAATTAAAACACCTGACGGAAAATACGACGGACCTTTTGGAAGAGAAATTTCTTATAAAATTTTAGGTAAAGGTGAAGTTTGGCTTATCATCGGAAAAAATCTAATGGCAGATGGTGATAATGTGGGTCGTTTTTCTGTAAGAATAGAATAAATTGGTATAGTTTATGCAAATGTAATTTTCAAATTTTAATATTATGAAAAATATATTTTCATTAGCAATAGTATCATCCATCGCTTTGACGAGTTGTGGTGCGGTACAGTCGATTGTACAAAATACATTTCCGTACACAACCAATGTTTTGGTATCTACAGGAGTTCCTGCAGATAAAGAAGTTTCTTCTACTGCCACTGCATCCAATGTGCAGACTTGGGTGGGCGGAAACAACAATGCGCAGATTAAAGATGTAAGAATTTCAGATGCTAAAATTTCTGTAGCTTCACCAAGTGGCGGCAATCTAAGCGCTTTGAAATCTATAAAAATCTATATCTCCTCAAATGGAACCGGTGAAAAATTAGTCGCTTCAAGATCGGCTATTGATACCAATTCATCAAGTTTAAATTTAGATTTAAATAATGATACAGGTTTTCTTGATTCTGTAGTAAAAAGTTCAGGCTTAACAGTAAGAACGGTTTATGAACTTAAAAATCAGACAAGCTCTGATATGAATCTGAAAGTTGCATTAAACTTTAGCAGCGTTCCGGTAAGATAAACGTTTTAACATAAACATCAAAAGCTTTCTTAGATTGTAAGAAAGCTTTTGTCATATAAAGAATTTGTGTTACCTAATTTTGTAAATTGAGATACTTGCTTCAACAACATTCGCTACGTCTGCAGTTAATACAGCGGATCTATTTACCCCGAATTGAATTTGATCACCAGCAGTTAGACTGTAAACGTGACTTATCTGAGTTTGAGTTATACTTACTGTAAGAATAAGTGCAACACTGACGCCTCCAAATGTTTGGGATTCTAAAATGGCGGGCGTGCTTGATCCAAAAGGAGTTCTGGTTATTACTACACCCGAACTAGTAAGTAGACTTACATTGGCTCCCGAACCTTCTTTATAACTATAATTAATCTGATATAAACCAGTGGATGGCACGGTGTATATCCCAGCATTCATAGCTGTAGACGGAACTTGAACAGTTGTGGTACCTGCACTTCCGGTTGATGTAGTAGCTGATAAACTGAGAAGCTTTTGACCACTTGCTCCAAGTGTTAGTCCTAATAAATTAAAACTACTAGTAAATTTTGCAGAATAGGCACATCACCGGCAGTGCCGCTACTTGCCGTAGTTGGTAACTTAAACCAAAGACCTGGATTTCCACTTGAATTATTAGTAACGGCATCGTAAATAAATAAACCATCACTTGTAACACCATTTGTTTTGGGGCCTGTCGTTGTTGCTGGACTTGTTACATAAACAATCGCTCCGTTTTGAGCTGCTGTGTAGGCGGCTTCTTTTAATCTAAGGGAATCTCCGGAAATTCTTGGAGGAATAATACCGTCTGCAAAAGTAAGCTCAGGTCTTTTTTGAACATGTAATGTCGATTTGGGATTACTTGTATTAATACCCACTTGTGCATTTATATTGTAACCCATTATAAAAAGGATTACAAGAAGATAGCAGTTTTTCATAGTTATTTAGTTTTGGTTACATAAAGGTAAACAAAAAAAACACTATGAATTCAAAAAAAAATAGTTATTAATGTTAATTTTTAAACATATCCGTATTTATACGGATTATTTGAGGGTTTTGTTGCGGTTTTGTTGTTGATTTTATAGTTTGCTTCTATTGAATGATAGAAATTTATTAGAAATAGACAATTATTGTGTAGTTAGGGATTATTATTGTTTTGTAAGACTATCCATTACAATCGTTACAGGTCCGTCGTTCGTTAACGAAACTTTCATATCTGCTCCGAAAATTCCACTTTCAATTCTTAAATCTGATTTGGAGAGTTCTTCCTTGAAATACTCGAAAAGCGGAATGGCTTTATCAGGTTTTGCTGCTTTTATAAATGATGGGCGATTGCCTTTTTTGTAATCTGCAATTAAAGTAAATTGACTGATGCACAAAATCTCTCCCTTAATATCCTTAATAGATAAGTTGAGTTTGTCGTTTTCGTCGCCAAAAATTCTAAGGTTTAATATTTTCTGTACAAGCCAGTCAGCATCTGTCTTTTCGTCGCTTTCGTCAATCCCGATCAGAAGCATAAAGCCGGTTTTTATTTTCCCAACAACATTTCCGCCTACTTTTACAGAGGCTTCAGAAACTCTTTGTATTACTGCTTTCATTAATTATATAAACTTAAATTTTTTGTTGCGGCGTCATAGTTCCAAAAATAAGTTTTAGGAGGAAGATTAGCCACAGCAGTTGGCTGTCCGGTTATCAGAATCCATGTGGCATTATCTTTTGGGCAAAAAATACTGGTGCCGTTTTTTATTTCTAAAGTAGTATTGGTGTCGGGACAAAGATGAGGTGCATTTCTATCATAAACTTTAAACGTAGCAGGATTGTCGACGGTTCTCACAACAATTAATCCTCTTGTTCCGGATTGCTGTTCGTCGATGTAAATTGGCTGTCCCACAAAGTTAAGGTTGTTATAAGCTGCAAGGTTCAGATTTAAATTTACATTGATTGTAGAATTAGGAAAACAACTTACAGTATCTTCACGGCTGCTGCAAGAATTTATATTTAAAAAACTGAATATCAGAAAGGTGAGAATTGTAAGGGTTGAAAAAGTTTTTTTCATTTGAATATAAATTTTTATATATTTGTAAAACAATAACGATTAATAAACAAAAACATTGTCCGGCAAATGTCGGATAATTTTTTTTATACTAAAACTAAAATAAAATATTATGGCAAGCTATGTAACCAAGGAAGGTTTAGATAAAATGAAAGCCGAGCTTGAACAATTAGAAAAAATTGAGAGACCAAAAATCACTCAACAGATTGCAGAAGCAAGAGATAAAGGCGACTTGTCTGAAAACGCAGAATATGATGCAGCCAAAGAGGCGCAAGGAATGTTGGAAATGAGAATTTCTAAACTAAAAGACGTTGTGACTACTTCTAAAATAATTGATGAAACACAATTGGATACTTCTAAAGTTTCAATTCTTACAACAATAAAACTTTTGAATAACGATACGAAAAAAGAGCAGGTTTTCACTTTGGTTCCCGATAATGAAAGTGACTTGAAGTCTGGAAAGATTTCTGTAAACACACCTATTGCAAAAGGTTTACTAGGTAAAGTAGTTGGCGAAACTGCAGAGATTGTTCTTCCAAACGGTAACAAATTGTCTTTTCAGGTTTTAGACATAACTTTGTAAACTGAATTTAAATTTTAAATATGAGTTCAATTTTCACAAAAATCATCAACGGAGAAATTCCTGCTTATAAAATTGCAGAAGATGAAAACTTTGTAGCATTCCTAGATGCAATGCCTTTGGTAAAAGGTCACACTTTGGTAATTCCTAAAAAAGAAGTAGATCTTATTTTTGACATGGAAAGCGAAGAATACAAAAATCTTTGGGCTTTTGCACAAACGGTTGCTAAAAAAGTGAAAAATGCAATCCCTTGTATAAGAGTGGGTGTTGCAGTTGTGGGGTTAGAAGTTCCTCATGCTCATATTCATTTGATCCCATTGAATAAAATGGAGGATATGAATTTCAGAAACGAAAGACTGAAACTTTCTGCGGAAGAATATTCCGAAATTCAAAATTCAATAATTAATTCTTAACAATAATAGAAGGTCGTAAAAAAGAAATTTTTTACGATTTTCTTTAATAATATACTTTATATAGAGATGAATTCAAACCAATGTTCTTTCTGTGGTAAGAAAAGAAATGAAGTACAAATGCTGATTTCTGGGCAGAATGGTTTTATTTGTGAAAACTGCATTGAGCAGGCGCATTCAATTGTAAAAGATACAGTTTCACCAGCGGGATTTTCACCGGCTGAATCTATTGACGAACTTAAAAAACCAAAACAAATAAAAGAGTTTTTAAATAAATACGTGATCGGGCAGGATCAGGCAAAAAAACAGCTTTCAATTGCGGTATACAATCATTATAAAAGATTGCTCCATGCAAAAGACGAAAACAGGGAAGTAGAGCTTGAGAAATCAAACATTATAATGATTGGTGAAACAGGAACTGGAAAAACGCTTTTGGCAAAAACTATTGCCAAAGAACTTAATGTTCCTTTCTGTATTGTTGATGCAACTATTTTAACGGAAGCAGGATATGTGGGCGAAGATGTTGAAAGTATTCTTTCAAGACTTTTGATGGTTGCAGATTATGATGTAGAAAAAGCAGAAAAAGGAATTGTTTTTATTGATGAGATTGATAAAATTGCCAGAAAATCTGATAATCCGAGTCTTACGAGAGATGTTTCTGGTGAAGGTGTTCAACAAGGTTTGTTGAAGCTTTTAGAGGGAAGCATCGTGAATGTTCCTCCACAAGGGGGAAGAAAGCATCCTGATCAAAAATATATCCAGGTAAATACACAAAATATTTTATTTATTGCAGGAGGTGCTTTTGATGGTATTAAAGAGATCATCGAAAGAAGAATGAATAAGCAGGCGATTGGTTTCAGTGCTGAAAAGATCAATAATGTAGAAGAAGATGAATATGTTTTAACAAATATTAATGCAATCGATCTTCGTTCATTTGGATTAATTCCTGAGCTTTTAGGAAGATTTCCAATTATCACTTATCTCGAAAAGTTAACTAAAGAGACAATGATAAGAATTATGAAAGAACCTAAAAATTCTATTATCAACCAATTTGTGGAACTTTTTAAAATGGACGGCACAAAATTGGTATTCACGGACGAAGCTGTAGAAATGATTGTTGACGAAACTATGGAGAAAGGTTTGGGCGCTAGAGGCTTACGAGGAACTACTGAAAAAGTATTAGAAGACTACATGTTTACGGTAGGAGAGCAGGATGAGATTGTTCTTACAAAAGATAATATTTTGATTATTAAGTGATTTTACTTTTTTTTTAGAAAAAAGTCATATCTTTACAGCGAATATTTTTTTTAACACAAAAAACAATATACGACAATGAAAAAAAATTTATTAACTATAGGGCTTTTAGCTATAAGTCTTTCTGTTCAGGCGCAGAATATACTTATGCATGTTGATACTGCAGCTAAAATGTATGTAAGCCAAGGTACATTAGTATATAACGGAGGTGGTTTGCAAATGAAAGCTACTGGCAGCATTGAAAATCATGGTAACTTCATGGTGGTTGGAACTAGTACGGACTCTTTCAAAACTATTAATGCATCAGACGATAATAAGTTGGAAGCTGATGGTGGTGGGAATTTTGTAAATAAGCTTAATCAAGAAAATAATTTTGCTTTACATAACATTCCAGATGATTTATCAACTCCTGCTGTAGATGAATCTAAAAGATATACATATGGTCAGTTATATATATCTGGGATTCCGCAAGGTAACATTACTGGTATTGTAGATCAAGAGTATAGACAGATAAGGCAAGGAGATTATCAACAAATGGGAATTCCATTTTATGACAAAACAATTTCCACTCTGAGTGCTGAATTAGGTAAGACGTTTAATACAACGAGGTATTCAAAAAACGAAATTTTGTTTTACGACAATTTTGCGGCAGTATCAAAATCAGTAACCAGTTTAAACTCTAAATTTGGAACTTCATTACCGTCAACTACATATTTAATGATAGGAGGGTTAGGATTAGATGCAAACACGCAAACTAGAACAATAAAAGGAAGACCTTTTTCAGATAGTGATGTAAATTTAACTTTAAATTTACACGATGGTGGTGCTGGTGCTAATTTTGGTAACGGAGGCTACGGAGTGAATCAGTATAATGAATATTATAATTCATATTTGCATGATCCTTATGAAATAGGTTCAGGTGGTCAGTATTGGGCTGGGGATTTTGGTAAAAATATATATCAGTTCTCAAATCCGTTTCTTACTAATCTTGATTTGAGAAATATTGCCTATTCTGAAAATACAGGCACAACCGATAATAATAATTTGAGTCAATTATATGCAGTAAGAGTAGAGCCTTCAGGTGTACAGTATACTTCTTCTAGTGGTAGTGGTAGTACAGGTACATATAAAAGTATTACTTTTAATGCTGGAGCACCTACTGGTGATGTAGATTATGTAATGATTAGACCCTTCGGAACTTTTGTTATGAAATTAAATGATAACGTAACGGGGCCCGATAAAGCATTTGATTTTAGATCTCTAAGAAGATTTAATTATTTACCAAGAACTGAGTCTACAAATTATAATGTTGCAGCTGCAAAAAATACTACTACAGGAACCGTTAAACAATTAGGAATAATTGCACTTGATGGTGATGGCAATGAGGTAGGTAGAACTTATTATGTGGTTTATCCTAATGGTACTACTGGTCATTCTGCAGATTCTAAGACACAGATTGTAGGGTATTCTACAGATTTAATAAATACCTATGAAGAGGCACCTAATGGAGGGTACGACATGAATTATACAAACTCTTATTGGTTATATATTAATGAAGCAAATGAGACTAATTTTTTAGGAAAAAATATTAAATTGGTAAATTATGATTTAAACCGAGCTAAATCATATAAATTTGAAGTTAGAGAAAATGCTGTATTGGTGGCAAATGGAACTCACCAATTGTCTACCGGGATTGGTTTCTACTATAAAGCACAAAATGGAACTTTACAGCCGATTAATCAAGGGGCAACTACAAGTGTCACCCATGCAGAATATGATCTTTACTATGGTGAGCCAAGCTCAAGCTCTGTATTGAATACAGAAAATGTTAATACAAAACCATCGCGTACGGTTGTTGTTTATAATCCTGAAATAACAAATTATATTGTGAGATTTGATCCTAACTGGAAAAAAGCTGATATTCAGGTTTATGATATGAGTGGTAAGTTAATTATTTCTAAAAAAGATGTTAGCGCTTCAAAAGATTTTGTAATTGAACTGGATGGTTCTATTAAAAATTCTTATTTAGTGAAAATAGTTGCTGACAGCGGTGAAATGGTTAATACAAAAATACTTAAATAGCAAATATGAAAAAGATTAATAAATTTATACTTCCCTCAGTATTAGTTTTCTTATCAGCCTTTGCCTATGGTCAGCCAGGAACAACTCCTCCAGGAGGCGGAACGGCCCCGGGCGTACCAGGAACAACAGGACCGGGACGGGTGGCTTCACCAATTGATATGTACGTTTATATTCTAGTAATCTTAGCAATTTTAATAATTTTTTATTTTGCTAAAAAATACAAGGTACAGAAAATATAAAAATTATATTAAAATATTTGAAACTCTCTGATTAGTCGGAGAGTTTTTTTATTTTTACATTATGAAAAAGATACTTGTATTATCAGGAATGCTGTTGGCATTTTCTATTAAAGCGCAGTTTTCTGTAAATATTCAGTCGCAACCGGATTTTAATGAGCAAGAAGCTGTTTTGTATACATTAAACGGTTCTAAAGATATTATTGTTACCAAAGAAAAAAGTAAAGGAAATGTCTGGACTTTCAAATACCCCAAGAATTATTCTGGAATGATGAAAGTGTATTTTCCAAATACCAATAATTCTGTGAGTTTTATTTCTGAAAACAAAAATATTAACATTCAACTTGAAACAAAAGCAAATAAAATACAAAATGTAATTTATCAGGATGAATCTAATGAGCTGATGAATGCTATTCAGGAATCTTCTCAGAAAAAAGAAATTATTCTTCCTGCGTTAGTTCAGATTAAAGAGTATTATAAAGACAATACAGAGTTCGGGAAAGCATTAATCAGTGAGATGGGTAAACTGTCCGGCGCAAATAGTATCGATCAGACGAAACACCAGTTTGTTTATTATTATAATACCAATTATAATAAATTTCTTTCCAATAATCCTGCAAAGAAAGTCACCCAGGAAGAGATTGTCAGTTTTATAGACAAATCAAATGATATGTTGGAGAGTTCGTCTCTTTTACGTCCAATTCTTGTATCTTATCTTAATGTGGGTGGCAACACTAATGTCAATGCTTCTGTAGATACTTTGATTAATAAATTAAATGTTGAAACACCTAGAGGACAAACTGTGCTTTCTGAACTGATTGATATCTTTGATGTGTATGATATGAGTGATTTTAAAACTAAATATCTCACCCTTGCAAAGGGTTTAAAGTGTACAATTAATGATCGTTTGGCGTCTACCATACAATCTAACGCGGCTATAGATATTGGTGCTGTTTTTCCTGCTTATAAATTCCATTCTGCAGTAAACACCAATGCTAAGTCGATTGCTGACGTGAAAGCTGATAAAAAAGTGATTGTTTTTTGGTCTTCAACCTGTTCGCATTGTGAAAATGAATTGCCACAGCTTTTAACTAAATACAAAGATTTACAGGCAAAAAATATTCAGATAATCGGAATGTCGCTAGATACTGATAAAAATGCTTATACAACTAAAATTGCTGCATTTCCTTGGATCAATGATTCGGAATTGAAAGGATGGAACAGTTCTTTTGCCGAAATTTATAATATTCATGCAACACCAACGTATTTTATTTTAGATGCTAACAATAAGATTATCAGTAAGCCCAATCATGTCGGGGATGTTTTAGAATATTTTAAGCTAAAATAATTTTGGAGGTTAGTAAATATTTTCTATATTTGCACCACCAAAAAGGCGAGGTAGCTCAGTTGGTTAGAGCGCAGGATTCATAACCCTGAGGTCACGGGTTCAATTCCCGTCTTCGCTACAATATTAAACCGCAATCATTGATTGCGGTTTTTTTTTGCGCAAAACGTAAAATAGCAATTTGGGAATCAGTTTCCAAGCTCAGAGAGTTTCTATTTCTTAATTTGTTTAACTTTATTATCCCTTCCTTCTGATTTAAAATATTTTATAGTAAAATAAAATCAATAATAAGGGAACAAGTTTTATGTCATTTATAATCTTGTAACACATACAACACCCAAATGAGAGTTAAGATATAAAAGTGTGATTCTGATAGCTGTTAATGTCCGACTTGATTATTCTATCAAGGCAAATAGTATACTTTTTTTATGAGGCAATAAAAATATTAAAAATAGTTAAAATTTTGGGTGTAAAATTATTTCCTTGTTTTTAAATTATTTTTTATTTTAGAAATAATATGTTTCATATAATACTTTTATAATCAATCTTTTTAATTAATCTGTAAATCATAATTGCGAGAGAAATATAGATCTAAGAAGTCTCAAATCATAAAATTTTCATAAAAGTTATATAAAATAGGGGGTGGTATTTTGAATTTTAAAAAAAAATCGTACTTTTACAGTGCCTTGAATGAGGGAACAAGTCAAGGTAATAAAT
This sequence comes from Chryseobacterium mulctrae, assembly GCF_006175945.1. Taxonomy (NCBI): domain Bacteria; kingdom Pseudomonadati; phylum Bacteroidota; class Flavobacteriia; order Flavobacteriales; family Weeksellaceae; genus Chryseobacterium; species Chryseobacterium mulctrae. Next base: position 2,961,156 of record NZ_VAJL01000001.1, read on the forward strand.
TTTTTTTCATCATTTGTGTTTTTAGAATCGTATCGCCTGATACGATTCTTTTTTTATGGAGTAAACATGCTTTTGTAGCGTACTAAAAGGTCAATGAAATAAGAATAAGTAATTGCGCCTTCCTGCTGATTGCTTTTAAGAAAAAGATTATTGGTAAACCCAAAAAAGTCATTAAGATAGCCTTGATGTTCTTCTATAAATTTCCTTTCATTCAATCGGTCTCGCTTCATTCCCTCAGAATAGTTTTCTAAAGCAGTTTTTACAAACTTTTCATCTTCATTAACGATAGAATTTAATAAACTTTTTAAAGTAAAATATTCTGTGCTGTATCTGAGCTCAGGATTTTTTGAATGTACACCAATCAGATAGCCTACAAAATTCGCTTCTTGCTCTCTTGCAAATCCCAATTGATGAGAACTTTCATGAGAAAGAGTGAATAGAAGATAAGAAGAAGGTAATTCACCATTGAATTGAGCTTCTGAAGTGAAAGGATTGTAATATCCTAAAATCCCTGTAAAACTCATTGTTTTTCCAAATAAACTGGATTTAAATGAATTGGTTGTAGTGCTTTCTTTTTGACTTATAAAATTAGGAAGTGTTTTTTGTCGATCTAATATTTCTTGCTGAATTGCATTTAAATCTTTAATGACAAAAACTCCGTTTTTATCTTCTTTAACGAGCTTTCTGGTTGCTTTCGATTTTTCAAGATACTCTAAAGCTAATGCTTTTCTTACGTTCAGTGTAACGTCAGTTTTTGGAAGTTTTGCAATAATTGGTGTCTGAAAATAAAGCATTCCCCAAAATACCTGATAAGTGAAATAAGTAATATTTAAAACAATTAATATTTTAAATAAAGCATTGCTTCTTGTTTTCTTTTTAAAGAGTTTGATGATTAAATAAATCAATAAAATTCCCAATAAGATATACAGTACATCTCCAAATGAAAAAGGAATCCATGCGAATAATAGCTGATGGATTTTTTTCTGAAATTCAAATACTTTTTCAAAAAAAGAAACCACAATTTTCAGTTTTGAAAAAGTATAGAACAAAAGAAATTGGGCAAGTAAAATACCCGCCCAAAATCTCTTTTTTTTATATGTTTTTGTAGTATTAATGTGCACCTTCAGATTCTAAAACGTCAACATCAATTCCTTGTTTGCTTAAGGTCTTCTTTGCAAGATAAGCAAATAGGGTAATATAAGCAAAGCAGAGTACCGGGATTATATAAGAGCTGTGGATTCCGATAATATCAGAAAGCTTTCCTTGTAACGGAGGAATTATTCCGCCTCCCAAAATCATCATTACCAAGAATGCAGAACCTTGAGCGGTATATTTTCCTAATCCTGTAATGGCTAAAGTAAAAATTGATGGCCACATAATGCTACATGCAAGACCTCCGGATAAGAATGCGTAAATAGCAAAATTTCCTGTGGTCATTAAACCTACAATCATTGCAATAACACCAAAAAGACCAAAAATAATAAGCGTTAAAGCCGGTTTATTTTTACTCACCAGGAATAATATCACCTGAATAACGATACAGATTGCATAAAAATACAGATTAGACATATCTTTCTGTGCAATAACATTAATTCCTATAATCACCAAAAAGGCAACAAATGGAACTACAATAGTGGCAATCATTTGCTGTTGCTTATTAAGGTTGAAAACGGTAATCGCACCCGTCCATCTTCCGATCATTAAACTTCCCCAATACATCGAAATATAAGGCGCTAAATCTGAAGACTGATGTCCTCCGAATTCCGGTAAACTTAAAAGTTCACCCAAATTACTACCAATAGCAACTTCTACCCCTACATAAGCAAGAATGGCAAGCATTCCCAAAACAAGCTGTGGATATTTCATAGCTCCCCATCCTTCCGGATTTTTCTTAGAGCTTGTATTTGCATAAACAAGACATAGAACTACGGCTAATAAAGCACCACCTAAATAGTACATTCTTGTTTTTTCTAAAGGATGTTTTACTTCCAGTAATTCTGCTTTTTTAGTGTCAATATTTTGTTGAATATTTTCTATCGTAGCAACATTGGTTTCAGATTTTTTGCTGTTTTCTAAAACGGTAATTTCCTCATTAAAAGTTTCTATCTTTTTAGCTGCATCAGAATTATAACTTGCAAATACAGGGATGAAACAAAGAATTACCAAAACAGTCATTGCAATTAGATTCTTTCTTGCTTTGCCTGCTTTTTCCATTGGTTCTGTAGAAATTCCGGCAGGTAATTTTTTAGAAAAATGAAAAATTCCGGCAGCAATTAAAAACAATGCTCCAACAGCGGTATACAATAAAATTACTTTGTCTAAAGCTAAATGTTTAATCTGATCATCATCTACCGTTGCAGTAGTTCCGAAAAGAGCTAAACCTACAATGATAGGTCCGATTGATGTACCAAAAGAGTTGACTCCACCTGCAAGATTCTGTCGGCTTGTTCCTGTTTTAGGATCTCCCAACAAAACAGCGAAAGGATTGGCTGCAGTCTGCTGAATAGAAAAACCCAGTGCTACAACGAATAATCCGATTAGCATTCCGTAGTAAACATTTGCTTTCACCGCAACGATCATAATAGCTGCTCCGATTGCGGAAAGGAGGAGACCGTAAACAATACTTTTTTTGTAGCCCCATTTACCAATGATGTCTATGCCTTTGATTGTACTAAATATGAAAAGCAATAATGCTCCCAAAAAGTATGCAGTATAGAATGCAAAATCGATAAGCTGCGACTGGAACTGATCGAGTGAAAAATAATTTTTACAGAAAGGAATAAAAATGCTGTTTCCTGCTGCAATAAAACCCCAAAAGAAAAACACTAAAATCAGTGTATAAAGTGCGGGATAATTAGTAGGTTGAGTAGTTGTTTTTGACATATTTGTTAAAAATAGATTCTTAATAACAAATATATATTTTTTATGTGATTAACTGTGTTCTGTTAATGTTTTTTTTATTGTCTCAAAAGCTGACAGTTTTAAATCTCTTGGAGAGTTTGTTGGTTCCAGAATATCGTTGAAAAATACTTTTACTTTTCCGGGATAGCCTTTAGAATTATCAAATGGAAACATTTCCTTCAAACCGATAAAAGTGAAAACAGCAATAGGTGAGTGGTGTTTGGATGAAAGTGTAAAAGCTCCATCTTTAAATTCATCTAAAACAATTGAGGTATCATCGGGAACACCGCCTTCAGGAAAAAGAACAATACTGTTGCCTTCCTCCATTTTTTTGGCGCATCTTCTGTAGACATCGGCACGACTTTTTGGGCTGCTTCGGTCAACCATTACACAGATTCTTTTATAAATAGTTCCGAAAATCGGAATTTTTTCCAGTTCTTTTTTTCCAACATAACAAAGCTGATGATTGGGGAACAAAATGCAGGGAAGCATAATATCCATAATCGAAGTATGGTTTGAAATGATAACGTATTGTGTGTTTTTGTCGATTTTTTTATCGGTAAGATTGATAAGTTCATATCTTAAACCCATTCCGAAAAACATTCCGTAGCACCAGATTCTTATTAAAACATGAGCGTATTTAAAGGTGTTTTTCTTTAAAGATAAAATATAAACGGGTAATCCCAGAATAATAGTCAGAACAAAAGCCAATATGATCAGCCAGAATCTCCAGAGGTAATTTAAAATTGTAGTCACAAATCAACCGTTAAATATTACTTTTTTCTTTACAGAATAATTAAGAATAGAAACCAATAAAATAGCAGCAATCTTACTCGTCATTTCCGGACTCAAGGTATAAAAAATTAAATCAATATTATCTTTAAATATAAAACTATAAAAGATTTGGAAGAAACTTAAACTTAAAATGGTCGAAATAAAAGAAACTACCATAAAGTAAGCAAATTCTTTTCGTTTAGAATGCTTTCCACGCTCAAAAACAAACCAGATGCTCAGAAAATAATTAAATAAAATTCCGCAGCTTGTCGATAAGATATTACTTAACGGATAATGAATTCCGTGAAAATTTTGTTCCTGAGAAATGGCTTGTGGAAGATAGGTGCTGAATATTTTGAAACTCCCGATTTCCACAATCGCACTGAGGCCGCCTGCAATAATAAATAATAATACTTGTTTGTGGCGTAGTAGTAATGCTCTCATCTATTTTAATAATACGCAAATTTATAACTATATGTTAAACAGTGAAAAAAGTTGTTAATTTTTTTTTTTCGTGTTAAAATAATTTCTAATTTTAATTTTCAGAACAAAAGAAACTGTACCTGATAAAAAATTCATTTTCAACTTTTTCTGTTGATGGTCTTTCTATCTTGTAATGCATGATGAAAAGAATTTACACAAGTTTTACGAACTACTTTAACCTAAATATTTGTATGAAATCTCAAAACAAATACAGAAAATTTCAGCTTCAACAAAAAAATATTGAAGTTTTGGAAAAAGAAAATACCCGTTTCAAAAGGGTGTACTCAGAGTACGAAAATATGTCGGATGATCTTTGGAATCTTGAAAATTCTAATGGTGATCCTGTACCCGACGATTTTATCAACGCGATGGTAATGCAGGCTACTTATCTTGAAGAAGAGATAGAAGACTGGCTAATACAGTATAACCAAAATAAAAGCGAAATCAAAAACTGAACTTAATCATAAATGGAAGTATCTGTGTCTGTTTTTGAGGGCTAATTAAAGATAAATTCATAATTTAGCCCCTTAAAATTAGAAATATGGTTGCTATTGTTGATAGTGGTTCTACTAAATCTGACTGGGTAATCTTGGACGACTTCAAAAATGTTTTCTTAAAGACCGAAACCATTGGTTTCAACCCCAATTTTATCAGCAAAGAGCTTATTGTACCCGAAATTGAAAAAAATAACAGTTTATTATCTGTAAAAAATTCAATTACCAAAATCTTTTTCTACGGTTCAGGATGTGGCGTTAGAAAAAATTGCCAGACAATAGAAGAAGAAGTAGGAAAGATTTTTACCAATGCAGAGATTATTGTAAAAGAAGATTTGTATGCAGCAGCTTATGCAGCTTATAACGGGAAACCAACAATTGTCTGTATTTTGGGAACGGGTTCGAACTCATGTTATTTTGACGGAGAAAATTTAAAGATAAAACTTCCTTCATTAGGTTATCTTATGGGTGACGAAGGAAGTGGAAGCGCCATTGGAAAACAGTTGGTGCGCAGATTCTTTATGCAGAAACTTCCTCAGGATTTACATCTTGAGTTCAAAGAAATGTATGGATTAACGATTGATGAAGCATTGAAAAACATGTATCATACAACCAGACCCAATGCTTACTTAGCCAATTTCAATAAATTTGTGGTCGAAAGAAAAGATCATCCTTACTTTCAGGCAATGGTTTTGGAAGAGATGAAAAACTTTTTCGATTATCAGGTTCTTCCGTATGAAGAATCTCAGGATGCCGAGATCAATTTTATCGGCTCTATTGCTTATTATTACGAAAATATTTTACGTTCTGCAGCGTCAGAACTCAATTTGAATGTGGGGCACATTGTACAGAAGCCAATCGAAAGCTTGGTTGATTACCACATTAAATATATTTTATAGTAGATAATAAGTTTAATAAAAAAGATAATATATAAATAAATGTCAAATTAAGTAATAAAACTTTCTAAACGACTTAGGAGTTCGCAGCGTAAAGAAATTTTAAAAGATTCCGTAAAGAAATTTCCACTGTTTGAGTGGCGGCAGAAAATATGATCAGCATCTGAAAAATTGTTTCCGCCCGAGTTTGGAAATTTTAGGAAGTTTTTAAAATTTTAGCGGAGAAATCCAGTCTTGAATTTTTGGTTCTTTTGTTTTAAGACAAAAGAACATTTATAACTTCTAATTTGATACATATTAAATAAAAAACCGAAAATTATATGTCAAGTAAAACTCACCGCGACGAAAAAAACTTTAGTCAGGCAGCGTTAGATTATCATAAAGCAGAACCCAAAGGAAAGATTGAGGTAATTCCTTCAAAGCCACACTCATCGCAGAGAGATTTGTCTTTGGCTTATTCTCCCGGAGTGGCTATTCCTTGTCTGGAAATTGAAAAAAATCCTGAAACCGTTTACGATTATACAGGAAAAGGAAATTTGGTGGCAGTTATTTCAAACGGAACGGCAGTTCTTGGTTTGGGAGACATTGGCGCTGAAGCTTCAAAACCGGTAATGGAAGGGAAAGGTCTTTTGTTTAAGATTTTTGCAGACATCAACGTTTTTGATATTGAAATCGACGAAAAAGATCCCGATAAATTTATCCAGATCGTAAAAGGGATTGCTCCAACTTTTGGGGGAATCAACCTTGAAGATATCAAAGCTCCGGAAGCTTTTTATATTGAGCAAAAATTAAAAGAAGAATTAGATATTCCGTTGATGCACGATGATCAGCACGGAACAGCTATTATTTCTGCAGCAGCATTGATTAACTCTCTTCAGATTGCCAATAAAAATATTGAAGAAGTAAAAATGGTGGTAAATGGAGCTGGAGCTGCAGCAATTGCTTGTACCAATCTTTATATTTCTCTTGGTTTAAAAAGAGAAAACGTATTGATGTGCGACAGCAAAGGTGTTATCAACCATAAAAGAGAAAATCTTACTCCTGAAAAATTAGATTTCATTGCTCAAACAGATGTTGAAACTTTAGAAGATGCTGTAAAAGGTTCAGATGTTTTCATTGGTTTGTCTAAAGGAAACGTGATGACACCAGAAATGTTGAGCAGCATGAACGAAAACCCAATCGTTTTTGCATTGGCAAATCCAGATCCTGAGATCGCTTATGATTTGGCACTTTCTACAAGAAAGGATGTGATTATGGCGACGGGAAGAAGTGATTATCCTAATCAGGTAAACAACGTTCTTGGTTTCCCATATATTTTCCGTGGTGCTTTAGATGTTCAGGCAAAAGGAATTAATGAAGAAATGAAATTGGCTGCCGTTCATGCAATTGCTGATTTAGCTAAAGAACCAGTTCCTGAAGCGGTAATTCTTGCTTATAATGTTAAGAATTTACAGTTTGGAAGAGAATATTTCATTCCAAAACCATTTGATAACAGATTAATTACTAAAGTATCAAGTGCAGTTGCAAAAGCGGCTATTGACAGTGGAGTTGCAAGAAAAACCATCACAGATTTCGACGAATATGAAACTCAGCTTCTCGACAGAATGGGAAGAGATGAGAAATTGGTGAGAATGATGCAGAACCGTGCAAAAGCAAATCCTAAGAGAATTACTTTGGGTAATGCTGAAGAATATAATGTTCTGAAAGCTGCACAGATTTTATATGAAGAAGGAATTGCTCATCCTATTCTTTTAGGGGACAAAAAATATGTGAAAGAACAAATGGAACGTTTCGGAATCAACATTGATGTTCCGATAATCGATCCTAGTGATGACGATCAGAAAGAAAACAGAAAAAAATACAGAGAAACCCTTTGGAAACTTCGTCAGAGAAAAGGGATGAACGAGTATAAAGCAAAAAGATACGTTCGCCAGAGAGATTATTTTGGTCCTTTGATGCTAAAACATGGTGATACAGACGGATTGATTATTGGTTTTTCTAAAAACTATGTTTCTACTTTAAGACCTGTTTTAGAAGTAATTGAAAAAGATAAAGGGGTTGATAAAGTAGCGGCAATGATGATGATTTTATCTGAAAAGAAACCTATTTTCTTCGCAGACACTTCGATCAACCAAAATCCTACCGCTGAAGATTTAGTGAATATTGCTAAAATGGCAGAACACACCGTGAAGTCATTCGCTATTGAACCGAGAATTGCAATGTTAGGTTTCGAAAACTTTTCTGCCATTTCTGATACTTCCAAAAAAGTGGCGAAAGCAGTAAATATTCTTCATGAGAAATTCCCGAAAATGATTGTGGATGGAGAAATTCAGCCTGATTTTGCAATGAACTCTGATCATTTAAGTGATTATCCATTCTCAAAATTAGGAACAACTCCAGCTAATACATTCATCTTCCCGAATCTAGAATCTGCAAACTTATCTTACAAAATTATCAGAGGAATGAAGGTTGCGCAAGTAATCGGGCCAATCTTGATGGGACTGAAACAGCCGGTTCACGTTTTACAAATGCGTTCAAGTGTTGATGAGATTGTAAACTTGGCAACGGTTGCAGTTTTGGATGCGCAGAGAAGAGAAGGCAAGAAGTAAATCAGTTTATTTTATCATAATACAAGAACTCCAAATTATTTTGGAGTTTTTTTGTTTTCCAGCTGAATCATTGCCATTGTAATGATAAAAAAAGTTAAATATCATTCTTATGTTAAATGAATTTATTACTTAGTTTAAATTACTATATTTGGAAGTTATAAAATTTAATAATGATATTTTCTTTACAAGGCATCGTTCAGGAGCTTACCCCAACTTACGCTGTAATCAACGTAAATGGTATAGGATATTATGTCGGAATCAGCCTCATGACTTCTCAAAGACTAACTTTAAATAAAGAAACATTTTTATTCATTCAGCAGATCATCCGTGAAGATGCGCATTTGCTTTTTGGGTTTCATACCCGTTTGGAAAAAGAAATGTTTAATCTCTTAATAAGTGTAAACGGTGTAGGTGCAGTTTCAGCACTTATTTTATTATCAACTTTAAGCCTTGAAGAAATTGCATCGGCAATACTTTCCGGAAACGGAGCTGTGATTCAGAAAGCCAAGGGAATCGGGGCAAAAACTGCCGAAAGAATTATTGTCGATTTGAAGGATAAGGTTCAAAAATTCGGGAATACTGAAGGTAATATTTCTTCGTTTGAGAATAATAAAGTGAAGGAAGAATCGTTATCTGCATTAGAAGTTCTAGGGATTCCTAAACGAACAAGTGAGAAAATTGCAGATCGAATTTTGAAACAAGTTCCGGAAATTACTGTAGAAGAATTGGTAAAACAAATTTTAAAAAACATTTAACATTTGGTGAAAAATAATAAGTTTCTCAGCATCTATATACTCTTGTCGTTTTTATTCTGCTCAATGAATGTTTTTGGGCAGGTGCAAAATCAGCAAGGTGTTTCTATAAAAAAGAATTACGAAGTTACCGACCCAACTTACTATGAAGCATATTACGATGTGAAAATCGGAATGTACTACGTATATCCTAAGATTGGTAATACAATTACCGGACCACCTGTTGCCATGTCGCCGGAAGATTATAAAGAGTTTATGCTTGCAGAGCAATCTAAAGCTTTTTATAGAGATAAATCTGACAGCTACAACTTAATGTTCAGAAAGGATAAATCTGATGCGGCAAAGAAAGGTCTTATCCCTTCTTTAACGATCAATAACAGACTTTTTGAATCTATTTTTGGAAGTAATAAAATTGAAATTATTCCTTCAGGATATGCTTCATTTGATTTTGGAGGTCTATATCAAAAAATCGATAACCCTTTAATTTTACCACAAAACAGAACGAGTTTTACATTTGATATTGACCAGAGAATTCAATTGGGATTAATTGGAAAAGTTGGTGAAAACTTACAGCTTAAAGCCAATTATGATACTCAAAGCGGTTTTGCTTTTGAGAATAGAATGAATTTGGTTTGGCAGTCAAAAGGTACCTGGAAAGATCTTCAGACAAAAGGCTTGAATGATGTGAATAAACCCAATGCAGGAGGTGAAGACAAGATTATCAAAAGAATAGAGTTTGGTAATGTGAATATGCCACTTTCAACAAGTTTGATTCGTGGTTCTGAATCTTTATTTGGGGTGAAATCTGAATTCCAGCTGGGTAAAACTTTCGGAACGGTAGTGCTTTCGCAACAACAAGGTGAAGCAAGAAATATCGTCGTACAAGGTGGTGGAACGATGAATAATTTTAAAATAAATGCTATAGATTATGAAGATAACCAGCATTATTTTATCGGGCAATATTTCTTGAATAATTATGATAATGCTTTGCTTAATTATCCTCAGATCAATTCCAGAATCAGTATTTCGAGAATGGAAGTGTGGGTTTTAGATCAGGGGAATTCAAATTTAGCTTATCAGAAGAGTATTATCGGGATCAGAGATTTAGGAGAAGGAGCTTCAGGAACGCCGGATAACTCTCAAAACGGATTATACAATCAGGTTAATAACGCCATTGGAAGTCCTAGAGAACAAGGGAAAAACTATCTGACAAACTTTCAGGGACAGACGTTTCCAGGAAGTGCCCAACCTTATGAAAATGGAGAGCATTTTGTTTTGAGTACCAAAGCAAGAAGAATGGATGCTAATGAATATACTTTTCATCCGCAATTGGGATATATCTCATTAAATCAAAAACTAAATGACAATCAGCTTTTGGCGGTTTCATTTTCATATACAGTTAACGGAACCAATCAGGTTTATAAAGTAGGGGAGTTCTCAGAAGAAAGCCCGGTTTTGGTCACCAAATTATTAAGATCAAATAGCAATACAAGAGTTGATTCGCCAATGTGGAATCTAATGATGAAGAATTTCTATTCTTTAGACGCAGCACAGGTAGACAGAGACGGTTTTATTTTAAATGTATATTATCGTGACGCTAAAACAGGAGGGAAGGTAAATTACTTACCCGGTACTTCCGTTGAAGGTACCAATTTGCTTAAACTTTTCAACTGGGATAGGCTTAACGTGAATGGCGACTTACAGTCTAATAATGGAGTTTTAGGTGATGGTGTTTTTGATTTTGTGGAAGGAATTACGATCAAAAAAGAACAAGGACGGATTATGTTTACTAAGGTACAGCCTTTTGGAAGTTATATGACGCAGGTTTTAGGCAGTAGTAATCCTCAATACGTATTTTCAGATCTTTATACGCAACAGAAACAGCAGGCAAGCCAAAGTAATCTTGCGTTACGATATACGATGGAAGGTCGTTATAAAGGAGCTCAAGGGCAAGGAATTTCTTTGGGTGCTGTGAATGTACCTCAAGGTTCTGTAAAAGTTTCTGCAAATGGAGTGCAGCTTACAGAAGGTATTGATTATACGGTAGATTATATGTTGGGAACAGTTACCATCATTAATGAAACAGTAAAACAATCGGGTCAGGCTATTAATATTTCATTAGAAAATCAGCTGACTTTCAATACTCAGAGAAAAAGATTTTTAGGTTTAAATTTAGAAAGAAGAGTCAGTGAAAACTTTATTTTTGGTGGAACTGTTGTTAATTATTCTGAATCTCCACTTACCCAAAAAGTAAATTACGGCCAGGAAGCTGTAAACAACACAATGGCGGGAGTGAATATGATGTACAACAATCAGTTGCCATTCCTGACAAGATTAACAGATAAAATTCCTGGAATCAACACTGAAGCTCCTTCTAACTTAAACTTTAAAATGGAAGGTGCCTATTTAATTCCGGGAATTAATAAAGGAACAAATGATCAATCATACATTGATGATTTTGAACAAACCACTTCAAAAATTTCATTAAAAGAACCTACAGCTTGGAGCTTGGCTTCTAAACCAGAGAAAAGCCAAGGAAATCCGCTTTTTGCCGGAGCAGGCGCTAATGATAATTTAACCAATGGTTATGGAAGAGGTTTACTTACCTGGTATAACATTGATCCAAGATTTTGGGGAGTAGGAGGTAGAGCTCCACAAGGAATTACTCCTGCATCGGTTTCTAATCATGCTTCGAGAAGGGTGCAATTCTCAGAAATTTTTAATAACAGAGATTTTGTAGCGGGAGAGCAGACTTTTACCAATACTTTTGATATTTCTTATTTTCCTCAGGAAAAGGGGCCTTACAATGCCAATCCGGCTACTGAAACGACACAGCAGAGATGGGCTGGAATTATGCGTCCGATAAGTGTTACTAACTTTGTGAATTCGAATATTGAATACGTAGAATTCTGGATGATGGATCCTTATGCAGACGGAAATACTTTAGGTACGAATCCTAAACTTTTACTACAATTAGGTAATGTCTCGGAAGACGTTTTGAAAGACGGTTTAATGCAATACGAAAATGGTTTGCCTACCGGAGGAAGCCCATCAACGACAACAACTTCCAACTGGGGAATACAGCCAAAACAGCCTCCGATTCTATATGCGTTTTCATCTGAAGGTGCAGATAGAACGGCACAGGATTTAGGATATGACGGATTAAGTTCAGATCAGGAAGCGATGAGGTTTGGTAATACTTTTGTAAATCCGGTAACCAATCTTTCCGACCCTGCAGTTGATGATTTTGTATTTTATTTGTCAGATAAATTTACAGGAAGTCAGGCTGCGTCTATCGTTCAGCGATACAAATATTTCAGAGGTCCGGAAGGAAATTCAAGAAGTGGTTCACTGGAAGTTTCTTCGCAGACTCCGGATGCAGAAGATATCAATAAAGATTATAACTTGGATCAAACTGAAAACTATAATGAATATATTGTTAATTTAGATCAAGCAAGTTTAGGATTAGGAGCAAATAATTATATCATCGATCAGAAAACGGTAACAGCTACTTTCCAAAATGGGCAAACAGATGATGTGAAATGGTATTTATTTAGAATTCCGGTTGCTAAACCTGGTGATCCAAATAGTGCATCCATACTTAATAATGTAAGATTTGCCAGATTATTATTAACAGGATTTGATCAAACTTCAACCTTGAGATTTGGTACAATGGATTTGATTAGATCAGATTGGAGAAGATATACCAGTAAAATTGCAAGTCCAACAGTAGCTTCTAATGATGAAGGTATTGGTACTGATATAGGAACTGCTGAACTTGAGGTAGGAAGTGTAAACATCGAAGAAAATGCATTAAACCAGCCACCTTATGTACTTCCTCCTGGAATCGATAGACAAGTTCTTAGTGGAAATGCAGGAGCACAAAGACAAAATGAAGCTTCTTTATATTTAAAAGCAACAAAAATTACAAATCAGGCTAAAGGAGTATTTAAAAATACATCTTTAGATATGAGAAGATATAAGAAACTAAGATTATTTGTTCATGGTCAAAATCTAGATAATCCGATTGCTTCAGATTATGATCCTAATACAAAATTCTTCATCAGATTTGGTAGCGACGCAACTGATAACTATTACGAATATGAAGCTTCTGTAAAATATACTTCCAATACTGCAACAACTCCTTTAGAAATTTGGCCTGCAGAAAATGATGTTGATTTTAATATTCAGGATTTCGTAGATGCAAAAATCAGAAGAGACAGAGAGTCGCCTAACGATATTATTCAAAGAAAAAAAGATTCGCAATTTGGTGATAGTAATAAAGGAATCTACATAAAAGGTAGACCTTCATTAGGAAATATTACGACGATTATGATTGGTGTAAGAAATGTTGGTACTGGTCGTGAAACTCCAAATAATGTAACTCTTTGGGTAAACGAAATTCGTCTTTCTGAAATTGAAAATGATGGCGGTTATGCAGGAAATGCAAGCTTAAATTTCAACTTAGGAGATTTTGCAACGGTTAATACAAGTGCTTCTTACTCATCCGTAGGTTTCGGAAATATAGATTCTAAACCGGCAGAAAGAAGTCAAGCGACACAGTCGGCTTTCAGTATCAATACTGCCGTAAACGTAGATAAATTCTTACCTGAAAAAACAGGGATGAAAATTCCGTTGAACTATTCTTATTCTCAAACCATCGAAGATCCGAAGTACAATCCTTTAGATACCGATGTTGAGTTTAGTAAAGCTGCTAACAAGGAAGAACTTAAAAAAGTAGCAAGAACGTATACTCAGCAAAGAAGTATTGGGGTTGTCAACATGCATAAAGAAAGGGTAAAACCAAATAGTAAGCCTAAGTTTTATGATGTGGAAAACCTTTCATTAACTGCTGTTTATAACGACGATCATTACCGTGATATTTATACCAAGAAAAACTACAGACAGTATTTTAGAGGATATTTAGATTACAACTACACATTCAAACCTTGGGTAGTAAAGCCATTCAATAAAATGATCAGTGATACGGCAAAATCTACAAAATATTTGAGATGGATAAAAGAATTTAATTTCAACCCGGTTCCTACAAGGTTATCTTTCAGAACTGAATTAGACAGAAATTATAACGAACTAGAATTTAGAAATATTGATGCTATTCTTAGCGGAAATCTTAATGATGATTTTGCAGCTTTGAAAAACAGAAACTTCTACTTCGGTTGGCAATATGGTTTAGGATTTAATTTTACTAAATCGTTGAAATTAGAAATCAATTCCGCAACAAGAACATTAAATGATCAGGTTGATGTAAATACGATGGATAATTCTTCGATTTTCGGAAATGTGTTCAGATCGGGAAGACCTGTTTTGTATAATCACAGAGTTCAATTAAATTATAAATTACCGTTCCAATATCTTCCGTATCTTGATTTTATTGATGCAGAAGTGGGGTACGGATTTACATATAACTGGAATGCGAGATCTACAGCGCTTCTTGCAAGCCCTGAAGGAAGTTTAGGGTCGATAGGGCAGAACACCAATGTTATTTCGGCAAATGCTACGGCAGATCTTCCGAAGTTCTTTGGCCAGTTTAGTTATTTTAAAAGGATGTCGACAACACTTCAAAAACGTAAGCAGGAACAAGATTCATTAAATAATGCAGTTAATCAGGCTTGGGAGAAAAACAGATATGCGTACAAAAAATATAAGTTTAAAAACAAGCTTTCTATTTTACAGAGCGCAGCATTTGTACTTACTTCTATGAAGCAGTTAAATGTAACTTATACAGAAAATAACGGAAGTGTACTTCCAGGTTTATTGTCTGCTCCGAACGGATATGGTTATGGTCAGACTTTAGGTGGTCCTTCTTTAGGTTTCCTTTTTGGTTCGCAGGCAGACATCAGACGATTATCGATGGAAAGAGGCTGGGTAAGTGATTCACCATTTATGATTGATCCTTATATGAAGATGTCTACCCGAGAATTTAGGGCCGATTTACAGGTTGCTCCAGTGAATGATTTTAATATAAGCTTTAATGTTTTACAGACTTATAACCGAAATTTCTCGCACACAGGATTCAATTATGTAGATGATTTTGGAAATGCAAACCCGAATCTTACTTTTGCAAGTGATATGGTATCATATTCTAATACGGTGGTTCTTTTAAATTCATCATTTAAAGAAAGTACTGTGATTTATGATGCGATCAGAGCCAATGCTCAGCTGATTTCACAACAAATGGGTGGAGTTTTAAATCCGAATGGATATACAGAAGGACACGGTATTTCGAATGCTTATGTTTTAATTCCTGCATTCCGTGCTGCAATGGAAGGTAAAAATCCTGAGCGTTTAGGAAATGCAAAAAAAGCTGGACTGCCGATTCCGAACTGGAGAATTATCTATTCAGGTCTTAGAAATATTCCGATCATTAACGGACAGTTTACCAAATTTGACATTCTTCACAGTTATACTGCAACGTATACAGCAACTGGAGTACAGTCGAATATTGATTATTTCAACAGTAGAAATGATACATCGAGTTCTTTAAGAGATGTGAATAATAATTACATCAATCCTTATACATTCTCTCAGGTAAGTTATACAGAATCTTTCTCACCATTGATCGGAGTAGATGTTACGATGAGAAACAATATGCAGTTTGGGGTGCAGTACAACAAAACAAGAAGTATGATTCTTGGTTTGGTTAATCACTCTCTTACCGAAGATGCGTACACAGAATATGTGATAAGATTAGGATACATCGTAAGAAACTTCCGCTTGGGAACCAATAACCAAAGAGGAGCAAGAGCAAAAGGATCAGATTTAAATATCCGTGGTGATATTTCTCTGCGAGACAGCCAGACAAGTATTATGAATATCTTATTGAATGATTCTCAAATTACGGGCGGACAAAAATTAATGAACATCAAGCTTTCCGCAGATTATAATGTTTCTGAAAATCTGAATCTGAGATTATTCTACGAACAGATGACTTCAAAATACAAAATCTCAACAGCTTTCCCGTTGTCAACAATCAGAGCCGGGATTTCTGCGACATTCACTTTTGGTGATTCTGGAGGTTTATAAATAAAACAAATAAAAAATCCTTTTCTGTAAAAAGAAAGGGATTTTTTATATCACAGCTATTGGATGATAAGTTATCAATCATTATCTTTGGTAGGTAATAATAATTAATTTAAATAAGAATAAAAGATGCGCAGTATTGTGTGTCTTTTGTTTTTTTAATTTGAAAAATCATCAACTACTTTATCAAAGTTTAAAATCTTTAATAAAGTTAGATTTACATCTCATAAGAAACTAAGAAGAATAATCTGGATAAATTGTTTAAGCCTGTAACTTGTTTAAAATTTTCTTTGAGTATATCTCTATTTTGAATAAATTTGTCAACATAAAAAAAATAAAATGAATACACCGTCAGAATTAAAGTACACTAAAGACCACGAGTGGGTAAAGATCGAAGGTAACGTTGCTACAATTGGTATCACAGACTTTGCGCAAGGAGAGTTGGGAGATATTGTTTACGTAGATGTAGATACAGTAGATGATGATGTGAATGGAGGAGATGTTTTCGGAAGTGTAGAAGCTGTAAAAACGGTTTCAGATTTATTCTTGCCTATTTCAGGAAAAGTTACAGAATTTAATTCTGCTTTGGAAGATCAGCCAGAATTGTTAAATACAGATCCTTATGGAAACGGATGGATCATTAAGCTTGAAATTGCAGAAGGAGCAGATCATTCAGAATTGCTTTCAGCAGAAGAATATCAAGCAATCATTGGATAAAATTTCAAACATATTTATTAAGATACTGCCCATTTATTGGGCATTTCTTACTTATATGCTTTTGCGTCCCGGTGTCGAGAACCAAGAATACTTCTTTATGTTCGACGGTATCGACAAGGTTTTGCACTTAAGCATATTTGCAGCTTTGGGTTTTTGCTTTATCGCTGCCTTTCCAAAAATCAGATTTTCCTATTTCTTTCAGATTATGCTTATTTATGCATTCCTCACAGAAATTCTGCAGGAAGAAATGAAACTCGGCAGATCAATGGAAACACTCGATATCGTTGCCGACACCATTGGCTGCTTAATTGGATACTATGTATATAAAGTACTCGCCAAACGTTTCCTCTGATTCTATCATAAAAAACTTGAAAACATACTTTTATCTCTGAATATTTTCGGAGGTATTTTTTTGTGAGCTATTTCCCGCTCTCCGCACTCGCTATTTTATTTTGAAAAAATAAAATGAGCTCAAACAAATGCTGCGATCGGGGCTAAAACGAAAGTCTGTAATAAGAGCTTTAGATTTATTTAATGATTAGAGCTTAAATTTCAAGTATAATACTTATTTATACAACATATATTAATCCCCGTTTGAATAAACTGGGCTATTCCATTAAATACTAATAAATGTAGCGCTCCGGAGGAGCGCTATATTTGTAGCAAAACAATAATTGGTTAGATTCAAAGCTCCATCGGAGCGACACCTAAAACATAAATCTTCCAAAAAGCAAATCACAGACAGAACAATATATAAAAGCCTGCACTCCTAAAGAACGTTGTCTTTTATAATATAAAAGAATATCTTTTCACGTTTGAATCCTTTGTTTTCTGATTTGTTTTTCTTTACTAAGTAAAACGCTTTTGTTTGTCTTATATAAGGATACAACTAAAAACTCTTAGTTTGCCTTTACGATAAAAACGCTTCTCTCTATATATTACCATAGATATTTGCCTCTGGAAACCTTTTCTTTCTTCTCTCTTATACTTTCAGAACTTAAGCCTTTCCCACAATCTTCACTCTCCAAGGCTCCAACACTATGGCTCTCCAACTCTCCGACACACCCCATAACCTTCTACCTGCAACCCCTGACCTAACCCCTGCTACCTAATGCTCAAAATTTTGAATCATGAAACCAGCTAGTTACCATGGAATATTGATTAAATATGAATTTTATGTTAAATAAATTAGGATTGTGTGGTAATAAAGTACTACTTTTGCCCCACTGAAAAACGAGAGAGTTTCGGTAGCGCAGAAGAGCTTTGAATAAGGCAGAAACGATAAGACTAATGTTATCTACGGATAGATAAAGATCTTAGAAAAAACTTTTAAATTTTTTGAAATAAAAATTTGCGAGAAATAAAAAGATTCTTATCTTTGCAGTCCGGTAAAACGGGAGCGGAGTAGAATAAATCAAGTGTGGGAAATAAGGATTTAGGGTCATCAAAAAACTTTAAAATTTCTTTTAAAAACATTTGGTCAGTTAGAAATAAAGTTTTACTTTTGCACACGCAAATCGGTACTGAAAACGACAGAAAATGTAGGTATCGTAAAAAGCGAGAGAGAAGAGATCATTGAAAAATAATATACAACCAAGTAAGGAAAAACTAAAGCGTCAAAACTTTGAGTGAGTCAGACAAACATACAATGGAGAGTTTGATCCTGGCTCAGGATGAACGCTAGCGGGAGGCCTAACACATGCAAGCCGAGCGGTAGAGATCTTTCGGGATCTTGAGAGCGGCGTACGGGTGCGGAACACGTGTGCAACCTGCCTTTATCAGGGGGATAGCCTTTCGAAAGGAAGATTAATACCCCATAATATATTAAGTGGCATCATTTGATATTGAAAACTCCGGTGGATAGAGATGGGCACGCGCAAGATTAGATAGTTGGTAGGGTAACGGCCTACCAAGTCAGTGATCTTTAGGGGGCCTGAGAGGGTGATCCCCCACACTGGTACTGAGACACGGACCAGACTCCTACGGGAGGCAGCAGTGAGGAATATTGGACAATGGGTGAGAGCCTGATCCAGCCATCCCGCGTGAAGGACGACGGCCCTATGGGTTGTAAACTTCTTTTGTATAGGGATAAACCTTTCCACGTGTGGAAAGCTGAAGGTACTATACGAATAAGCACCGGCTAACTCCGTGCCAGCAGCCGCGGTAATACGGAGGGTGCAAGCGTTATCCGGATTTATTGGGTTTAAAGGGTCCGTAGGCGGATCTGTAAGTCAGTGGTGAAATCTCATAGCTTAACTATGAAACTGCCATTGATACTGCAGGTCTTGAGTAAAGTAGAAGTGGCTGGAATAAGTAGTGTAGCGGTGAAATGCATAGATATTACTTAGAACACCAATTGCGAAGGCAGGTCACTATGTTTTAACTGACGCTGATGGACGAAAGCGTGGGGAGCGAACAGGATTAGATACCCTGGTAGTCCACGCCGTAAACGATGCTAACTCGTTTTTGGGTTTTCGGATTCAGAGACTAAGCGAAAGTGATAAGTTAGCCACCTGGGGAGTACGTTCGCAAGAATGAAACTCAAAGGAATTGACGGGGGCCCGCACAAGCGGTGGATTATGTGGTTTAATTCGATGATACGCGAGGAACCTTACCAAGGCTTAAATGGGAATTGACAGGTTTAGAAATAGACTTTTCTTCGGACAATTTTCAAGGTGCTGCATGGTTGTCGTCAGCTCGTGCCGTGAGGTGTTAGGTTAAGTCCTGCAACGAGCGCAACCCCTGTCACTAGTTGCCATCATTCAGTTGGGGACTCTAGTGAGACTGCCTACGCAAGTAGAGAGGAAGGTGGGGATGACGTCAAATCATCACGGCCCTTACGCCTTGGGCCACACACGTAATACAATGGCCGGTACAGAGGGCAGCTACCTAGCGATAGGATGCGAATCTCGAAAGCCGGTCTCAGTTCGGATTGGAGTCTGCAACTCGACTCTATGAAGCTGGAATCGCTAGTAATCGCATATCAGCCATGATGCGGTGAATACGTTCCCGGGCCTTGTACACACCGCCCGTCAAGCCATGGAAGTTTGGGGTACCTGAAGTCGGTGACCGTAACAGGAGCTGCCTAGGGTAAAACAAGTAACTAGGGCTAAGTCGTAACAAGGTAGCCGTACCGGAAGGTGCGGCTGGAACATCTCATTTTAGAGCGTCTTTAGACGATAAACAAAATTAGTATCGTAAGATACATAAGTACTTACTTAAAGAGAAGCTTTAGTTTTTTATTTGGTTGATATATAATATAAAAATACAAAACCCACTAGAAATTAGTAAACGGGAACAGAGATAATTAACAATTATTAATTAATAATTATTAATTAGAGAGAGTCTCGTAGCTCAGCTGGTTAGAGCGCTACACTGATAATGTAGAGGTCGGCAGTTCGAGCCTGCCCGAGACTACTAATTGAAATAGAGGTTAGAAATTAGAATTTAGAAGTTAGTTTTTTACTAATATCTAATTACTAACATCTAACATCTTACCTAGAGGGGGAATTAGCTCAGCTGGCTAGAGCGCCTGCCTTGCACGCAGGAGGTCAAGGGTTCGACTCCCTTATTCTCCACAGTTTTGGAAAACTGATTTAAAAGTTACGAATAGAGCCAAAAACAATATTTGTTCATCAGAATTTCTGAAAAGAATTAAAGATCATTGACATTAACGGTAAAGATATCACAAAGAGATAACCGAGCACTTTCGAGTGCCGAGTTTATAAAAATATCGATAGACGAAAGTTTATCAAAAAATACTGAACTAATATAATATTAGGAAAGAAATCGTTAAGGGCGTATGGCGGATGCCTAGGCTTTCAGAGGCGACGAAGGACGTGGTAAGCTGCGAAAAGCTCGGGGGATTGGCACACACGAATTGATCCCGAGATGTCCGAATGGGGCAACCCGGCATGTTGAAGACATGTCACTCCGCAAGGAGAGCAAACCCGGAGAACTGAAACATCTAAGTACCCGGAGGAAAAGAAATCGAAGAGATTCCGTAAGTAGTGGCGAGCGAACGCGGATTAGCCCAAAAGCTTTTATATGTTTAATAGAATGTTCTGGAAAGAACAGCCGTAGAGGGTGATAGCCCCGTATATGAAAGGCATATTTAAGTGATAAATGAGTAGGGCGGGACACGTGAAATCCTGTCTGAATATGGGGGGACCATCCTCCAAGGCTAAATACTCCTGAAAGACCGATAGTGAACAAGTACTGTGAAGGAAAGGTGAAAAGCACTTCGAATAGAAGGGTGAAATAGAACCTGAAACCGTACGCCTACAAGCGGTCGGAGCCCACAAGTTGGGTGACGGCGTGCCTTTTGCATAATGAGCCTACGAGTTAATGTTACTAGCGAGGTTAAGGACTTCAGGTCCGGAGCCGGAGCGAAAGCGAGTCTGAATAGGGCGCTTAGTTAGTAGTATTAGACGCGAAACCTTGTGATCTACCCATGGGCAGGTTGAAGCTTTGGTAACACAAAGTGGAGGACCGAACCGGTTGACGTTGAAAAGTCTTCGGATGACCTGTGGGTAGGGGTGAAAGGCCAATCAAACTGGGAGATAGCTCGTACTCCCCGAAATGCATTTAGGTGCAGCGTCGTGTATAAGTTTATTAGAGGTAGAGCTACTGATTGGATGCGGGGGAGTCAAATCCTACCAATTCCTGACAAACTCCG